>JASLRP010000258.1 GCA_030743915.1 SAR202 cluster bacterium
GATCCTGGAAGCTCGATTCGACGACTGCCAGCAAAAGGGCTTCGACGGCATCGAGCCTGACAACGTGGACGGCTTTCTAAACGATACCGGCTTCCCGCTGACATACGACGACCAGCTGAAATTCAACATCTGGCTGGCCGACCAGGCCCACCAGCGAGGGCTGTCCATCGGCCTCAAGAACGACATGGACCAGATCGCGGACCTGCTATCCCACTTCGACTGGGCGCTGAACGAAGAGTGTTTCCAATTCGACGAGTGCGAAACGCTATTGCCATTCATCGAAGCAGGAAAGCCAGTATTCAATGTCGAGTACGCTCTGGAGATATCGGAATTCTGCGACCGTGCGAGGGCGATGCGCTTCATGTCTCTAAAGAAAAACCTAGACGTGGACGCGGCGCGAGAGGCGTGCTGAACATTCACAATGTCTGACGGCTGAACAGAATTTCCACTGACCAGCCACAACCGACTGAAGTATCTGCCGAACCGTTAATCATCAAGCAGCAATTCTAACCGTTCTACGATGGTCTCAGATGCGATTGCTATTCCTGTACCTTCGAACAAGAGGCCCGTGATGACGTCTCGAGGTTTGAGAGTCGCCATGCCTATTACCTCTCCCCGCGCGTTCAAAAGCGGACCTCCGCTATTTCCGGGATTGATCGCAGCATCTGTCTGAATCATTTCTACACCGTCTATGTTTCTCTTTGAGGATATGATTCCGCCGGAAACAGAAATTGATTCTCCGAGGATGTCGCTAAGCGGAAAACCAATCACAACTACGTCTTCCGCCAGTTGTGATGAGCCAGAGTCTCCGAATCTCAAGGTTGGTCGGTCGGAATTCCTACCAACTTGAATGACTGCCACGTCGAAATCCTCATCGACGCCGATTACGTCGCCAGTAATTCCAAGATTCATTCCACTGAATTTGCTCACCACAGTGGCTTTGAGAAAATCCCCGACCACGTGAGCGTTGGTCATCACCAAGCCATCTTCAAAGAAGAATCCTGACCCGGTGCCAGCAGGAGTGTGTACTGCAACGACGGCTCCGACGGCTTGAGATACCATCTGTGGCAAGCTTGCCGACATGGCTGTTGGAGTAGGCAATGGCGTCACAGGCGGTTCAGCGGTGGGCGCGAGCGTTGGAATAATCACGGGAATCTGGCTCGGCGTGACCGTTGGCGTCCGAGTTGACGACGGTTGCTCCGTTGTATTTGGGATTCGCAAACGAAACGCAACTACCGTAGCGACAACCTTAGCTTCCACGGTGGCTTCGACGTTCAGCGGTTCGCCTGTCGGCTCCTGACATCCGATTCCAAGCGCAACAACCAATAGACAAAGATTTACCAGTCCCGTTCGATAATTCACTGCACCGCCGGCATGACCTCCTCGACAAAGGACTGGAGGGCGTCCCACATTATTGGAGGTCGCACGGCGATGCTGACTCGCGAGGCTCCGGCTTCTTCATATGCTTTGATCGCGTCGATGGCCTGCTGCGCTGTGCCGACCACTGCCCCGTCGGTCGCGCCTCGTTCCTGTTCGATCTGCGCCGCTTGCGCGGCTGTGGCCCCCATCCGCATGTGGAGATTTACGCTTCGGTCCAGAGAAGCCGGGTCACGGCCCTCTATCGTGCATCGTTCATCCAGGATGGCGTTCAGCCTTGTGAATTCATCCACCGTGATATAGGGGACGTTCCATCCGTCTGCGAGACGCGCCGCTGTGGGCAGGGTCCGACGCTCTCCGCGCCCTCCGACGACAATTGGAATCCGCTCCTGAACGGGCCGAGGGTAGAGCTTGGCGTCATTCAACTGGTAGTAATTTCCAGAGTAGTTCGAAACTTCCTCGGTGAACAGCATCCGCAGGGCCTCAATCCCCTCCACGAGACGGTCGGAACGCGCCCCCGGCGAATCGAACGGAAACCCGTATGCGGCGTGCTCCTGAACGTGCCATCCGGCTCCGATGCCCAGTTCCACCCGCCCGTGGCTGATATGGTCAATGGTCATTATCGAGTTTGCCAGAAGGCCAGGATTCCGGTACGTCACGCACAAGACATGGCATCCGATGCGGGCGTTTTCGGTCTCGGCGGCAAGCGCGGCCATTCCTGCAATGGCCTCGAACTCTGGAGAGTTCCCGTCAATCGGCGGAGCCTCGTAGAAGTGGTCCCAAAGAGATATGAAGTCGAACCCGTTGCCGTCTGCGAACTTCCACAGCCGCCTCAACTCGTCCATTTCGATGTCTTGCTGTCCGCCGTGGATGCCGATTTTCACTGCCATGTTGATTCCTCTCCTGATTTCATATCGTACCGTCATTGATGCCCAGTCTAAAGCATCGCCTCATTAACCTGCACTCCAAAGCCGGGGGCGTCTGATGGCCCCATGTAGCCATCGACAACCGGGGGTTGGCCGATCCAGAGTTCATCCCTCGGAGCGTCACGACGTCCGGGGTTTTGCTCGGCAAGGTCGATACAGTCCGACGACACGATGAGATGCAGCCCCCAGACCTCGCCGCCTCGATGGGGAGCCACCGGAATCTGGGCGTCGCGGGCCACGTCCAGAATCCGCAGTCCCGCAGTTATTCCGCCACACCAGGTGATGTCCGGCTGCCACAGGTCCAGAGCATCGGCCCTTGCGATCTCCTGGAAGCCGTAGTGGGTAGACTCGTGTTCTCCTCCCGCGATCAGCGTACTCCCGACCTCGCCCCGCAGCGCGGCCTGCCCGGCTAAATCATCTGGCGTGAGAACATCCTCGAACCAATGGATATTGTACTCTGCCAGACGTTTGCCCATCTCAATGGTCACATCTGATGTCCACGACATGTACGTGTCAATCATCACCAAGGCATCCGGCCCGAACAGGTCGCGGGCGAGGGACGCATGGCTGATCGCTGAATCGTAGTCCGATTCCTGACCGGCCCAGCGGTGGGCGAACTTGTGCGCTGTGAATCCAAGTTCTCGGTACCACTCGGAGTCCATGCCGGTGGCATACGCCTTCACTCGATCTTTGCTCCGCTGTCCCACAAGCTGATACACCGGTTTGCTTTCAGCCTTTCCCAACAGGTCCCACAGCGCAAGATCAATGCCGCTCAGGGCCATCACGCCGATGCCTTTTCGACCGTAAGGCAGGGACTCCGAATACAGCACATCCCAGGCATCAGCGATGTCAGACACGCTGTTGACCTCGCGGCCCATCAGCAACTCTCGCAGGTGTCGATTGACAACCTCGACAGCCGCAACGCCACCGCCTCCGTACCCGAATCCCGTGACTCCGTTATCAGACTCCACCCTAACAACGATCTGCCAGAAGTGGGTTCGCCAAGAAGCTGGAACGTGCTGATAGTTGGGGTACACAGCTTTCACGTCAGTAATTTTCATCAGGACAGTTCTCCGAGATGCGTTGTTGTGTGATTTTTTCAGTCGAGATGTCAGTCGATTGATGACGAAGTGGTCTCATGCTACTAGGCAGGCACGGCAGAGGGCAAGCTGAGGCGCTATGTGATAATATTGGCCCAGGATTTTTGCCCCTCCACGGGCAAGAATTCCAATTCAGTAACAAGTCTCGCTGGGCAGCGGTGTTTACGCCGAATATCAAACATTTCCGGGAGGCGATTTTGAGCTACGAACATATATTGACTGAGGTCCAGGGGCGTGTCGGCATCATTACCATGAACCGACCCGACAAATTGAACGCCATGAATCGTCTGATGGACTACGAAATTCGTCAGCAGATCGCAACCTGGAACGATGACGATTCCATCGGGGCCATAGTCTGGACCGGGGCTGGTGACCGAGGTTTCTGTTCTGGAGCCGACATTGGCGGGTTCGAGGCTCGCGTTCAGGGTCAAGCTGTCGACAACGCTGTTCCGCCGCCGACGGAGAGTTGGATCAACATGATCAAAACGGCGAAGCCGGTGATCGCCGCGATAAACGGCGTATCCATCGGCGAAGGCCTGACCCGCACGCTGCCTTGTGACGTTCGCGTGGCGTCGGACACTGCGCGGCTTTCATTCCGATTCCTGCGTGTGGGACTCACCCCTGAGGTGGCCTCGACGCACTACGCCGTTTATCTCATCGGCCTGGGCCGCACGCTGGAACTCATGCTGACCGGGGAATTGGTCCCGGCAGACGAAGCCTTCCGCATCGGGCTGGTCAATCACGTGTACCCAGCGGACGAACTGATGGATCGGGCCGTCAAATTGGCTGCTGAAATAGCCGACAACCCAATTTGGAACCTGGGACAGGTAAAACATCTGGTGCATCAAGATTACTTGGAGCACGACATCGACAAAGTCCTGGCTGATGAGAGCAAGATATTCGCCGAATCCCAGGGCAGAGAGGCGCACGCTGAGGCTCTTCTGGCCTTCCGCGAGAAACGCGCCCCCAACTTCCACTAATTCGGTGTTTGGAGCGAACAATAAAAAACGCTGAAATCAGCCGATGAGGAGGCTCCGAATCCATCGACCGCACAGAGGCGCATACCAGCAGTGAGTGATACTTCAGTTAAACCAACCATCGCCGTGACCTCCTACGGACTGGACGATCACACCCAGAAATACGTCGATGGCGTCGAACGCTCCAACGGTGAACCCTGGGTTATTCTTCCAGATCAAGGGATCAGTGTCGAAGAGTTCATGACGAAAGCCAGCGCGCTGGTGCTGACAGGGGGCGAAGATGTCCATCCATCAAGATACAACTCAACGCCCCTTGCGACTCGCAAACAGTGGTTCAATGAGCCTCGAGACGCCATGGAGATCGAGCTTCTCAGAGCCGCCCTCAACGACGATATGCCGGTCTATGCCATATGTCGTGGCATGCAGCTTCTCAATGTGACTCTGGGAGGCTCACTGGTTGACTTGGAAGGTCACAGCGGCACGTTCACCGACGACGGCGACATAGACGAGGTTGCGTATCACCGGATATTCATAACGCCCGGCAGCAAACTGGCCGCGGTTGTCGGCTCTGGCGGGATTGTTCGCGTCAACAGCATCCACTACCAGGGCATGCGCGAAGCGCAGAAATCGCCGCTGCTGATGGCATCGGCCTATTCCCTGGAAGATGGCGTGATCGAAGCGCTGGAAAGCCCCAATCATCGATGGGTCATCGGGGTGCAATTTCATCCCGAACGCCGCATGGAATTGCCCCCTCACTTCGACCGGCTTTTCCAGTCGTTGGCTGAACGGGCTGAGGAGCGCTTTTTCACAACGCAAAAAAGGTGAAATTTAGTCACGAATCTGCTATAATTGGACAGCGATTTATAGTATGTTGTTTTTGGTGAATTCCTCGCACAATTGGTAATCTAATCCGAGCGTCAATGATTCATGCAATCCCTTGCATGAATGGCGCCAAAACACCGGAAACGTTCGGTCCTTCCGATCTGGCGATCGCCCAGATTCTTCGCGTAACTGACCGAGCTTGCCGGTGACATCAGCGTCCTGAGAAATTGGTCAACTCTTGACCTTCCAGGGCAACGCCGTCTGTCATTAAAAAGAGTGTTAAGCACAACAGGAGTCGTGCATGGTTACCAAGACCGATTATGGATTCATAAGGTCCACCCAGATCGTGGACGAGATGCGCAGTTCGTACCTGGATTACTCGATGTCCGTCATCGTTGCCAGGGCCTTGCCAGACGTTCGCGACGGCCTCAAACCCGTGCAAAGACGCATACTGTTCGCCATGGACGACCTGAGCATGAGGTCGAACTCCAGCTACAAGAAGAGCGCCCGATTGGTGGGCGACGTCCTGGGCAAGTGGCACCCCCACGGCGACACCGCCGTCTATGACGCCATGGTCAGGATGGCTCAACCCTTCAGCCTCCGCGCACCTCTAGTTGACGGCCAGGGAAACTTCGGCAGCGTTGACAACGACCCGCCCGCCGCAATGCGTTACACCGAGGCCCGCCTGTCTCGAATCGCCGAGGAGATGCTGGTCAACATCGACCAGGAAACGGTCGATTTCGCCGACAACTTCGATGGCTCCCTCAGAGAGCCTCTGGTCCTTCCTTCAAGAATTCCCAACCTGCTGATCAACGGGGCGTCTGGAATCGCAGTGGGCATGGCGACCAACATCCCGCCCCACAACCCCAGGGAAGTCTGCAACGCCATTAACGCGCTTATCGACGACCCTAACCTGACCTCAGAACAACTCATGCGCTACGTCAGGGGCCCGGACTTCCCCACTGGCGCCACGATCATGGGACGAGATGGCATTCGCAACGCCTACACTACAGGGCGCGGACAGATCATCGTCAGGGCCAGGGCCGAAATCGAGGAGATGGAACGCTCCAACCGTATGCAGATTGTCGTCAACGAAATCCCTTACCAGGTCAACAAGGCTGCTCTCGTGGAGAAAATAGCCGGCCTTGTCAAAGACAAAAAGGTCGAGGGCATCACGGAAATCCGCGACGAGTCCGACCGGGACGGTATGCGCATCGTCATGGAGCTCCGCTCCGGCGTCCAACCTCAGATCGTCCTCAACAACCTGTACAAGCACTCGGCGATGCAGCAGTCCTTCTCGGCAAATATGCTGGCCCTGGTGGACGGCATGCCGAGGATGATCACTCTCAAGGTGGCGTTGCAGCAATTCATCCTGTTCAGACAGCAGGTTATTCGTCGAAGAACCGAGTACGAACTGCGGCGCGCCCGCGAACGCGCCCACATCCTGGCCGGCCTTCGAATCGCCATTAGCAACCTGGACGAGGTTATCCGCCTCATCCGCGCCTCCGAAAGCGCCGAGGCCGCCCGAGCGCAATTGATGGCCCGTTTCGGACTGGACGAACGACAATCCCAGGCCATCCTGGATATGCAGTTGCGACGCCTGGCCGCCCTGGAGCGCGAACGCCTGGAAAAAGAGTATCAAGACTTGCAGGATTCTATTCGAGACATGGAAGCCTTGCTGGGCGACGAGAGCAAAATCCTGGCAGAGGTCAAGACCGAAACCGACGAGATCAAAAAGAAGTACGGCGACAAGCGCCGCACCGACATCAGCGGAGACGCCCACGACCTCAGCCGTGAAGAGCTAGAGGCCCACGAGCAGATCGTAGTCACCCTCAGCCAGGGCGGATACGTCAAGCGCATAGCCGCCAGCACTTACCGCAACCAGCACCGCGGAGGCAAGGGCGTCGTCAGCATGAACAAGCGCGACGACGACGCAGTGAAACACATTCTCGTGGTGGACACACACCAGAAGTTGCTGTTCTTCACTAACAAGGGCCGCGTTCTGTCGCTCACAGCTTACGAACTAAGACCTGACCTCACCCGCAACACCCGGGGCGTTCCTGTGGTGAACGTGCTGGCCATCACTGACACTGAAAAAATCAGCAAAGTCATCGCCCTCAGCAACGATGAATTGATGCACGATGACGACCGATACCTGGTGCTGACCACCCGAAGCGGTCGCATCAAACGCGTTGCTCTGAACTCCGTGTCAAACATCCGGCCATCGGGACTCATCATCATGAATCTGAAACCGGAGGATGAACTGGTCTCGGTGCGATTGGCCAACCATGATGACAACGTGATAATCGTGTCTGAATTGGGGATGTCGATCAGATTCCCGGTAACCGAAGTTCCGTTGCGCCAGAGAGCCGCAGGCGGTGTGAAGGGGATGACCCTTCGAGGCAAGGACCGGGTAATCTCCATGGACGTGGGAACGCCCGACACTCGACTGCTGGTCATCAGCAAGCTGGGATACGGCAAACTGACGCCCCTGGACTCGTATCGCATCCAGGGCAGAGGCGGCATTGGAGTCAAGACATTCAACATCCGAACGAAGACCGGCGTTGTGGCCGACGCTCAGATAATCGACGACAGCAAAGAGGTGTACGTCGTGTCGGAGCAGGCCCAGGTGCTGCGTACCAACCTCTCGGAGATTCGGAGCATGGGCCGCGCGACGCAGGGCGTCACCATCTTCAAACCCGCTCCGGGCGACGCGGTGTCGTCAATTGAGGCCGTCAGCGACCTGAACCTGGACGATGAAGAGAAACCCGACCCAAAGGCCAAGGGCAAAGCGTCCACCAACGGCAAGGCCAAGAGTAACGGCCGGCGCAACGGCTCCCAGAAGTAGCTGGAGAGGATGGAGTCGCGGTACTGCTTGATCATCGAAAACTTGCCGCATAGGTTCTCGCGTCACACTGGAGCGAAGCCCATGTGGCAACGGTCATCGCTGATCAATTTAGCAAGATTCGACATACAGAGAGGACCGATCGTCCAACCATCAGGTGACCCTCTCTTTCATTGAACTGACACCCAAATACAAAACTATGTGCCAGGGCCGAGGGTTCCAAATCACCGAAGCTCCGAACGGCAGCTGGCTGATTACCGAAAGCTGATGGTTGATTGCTGACCTCTGAATGCTCGCCGCTCTAGGCGTCCGCGTCGTTCGGTTCCGGTGGTGGATCATCGCCTTCTGGGGCGTTGTGTTCCTCGCCAGCGTGCCTTTTGCTTTTCAAGCCACCTCCTCTCTCAAATCGGGTTTTGGCGAGGTCGAGACCGAGTCCCGCGTCGCCCTGCGGCTCATGTCCGAGCGTCTTGAGCTTCCCGAATCATCAGTGACGTTGGTCTTTTCCAGCGACAGCCTAGAAGCCTCCGACCCTAGATATATCGAGGCTGTCGAGCGCGCCACCGCGCCGCTCTCGCAGATTCCAGAGGTGGATCAGCTCATCACTTTCCACAGCGCAGAGAACGCCCGCATGGTCGCATCTGATGGCCGAACGACCTATGCTTTCGTCCTGCTGAATGCTGACATCGATGGGGCCACCGACCTGGTTCCCGACATCCGCGCCGCCCTGCAACCGGGAGACGAGTTGGATATCTGGGTGACAGGCGGTGTCGCCATCTTCTCCGACCTGAACATCGCCAGCGAGCAGGACCTGCGTCGGGCTGAGATCATCACCCTGCCGCTGCTTCTGGTCGCCCTGCTCATCGTTTTCGGCGGGGTCATCGCCGCTGGTCTCCCTCTGGCGATGGGCGGCCTGAGCGTGGTCATCACGCTGGCGTTGGTCCACCTACTGGCCCAATTCACTGACATGTCCATATTCGTCCTCAACATCGCCTCGTTCCTGGGTCTGGGGATGGCGGTGGACTATTCCCTGCTCATGGTAAGCCGATTCCGGGAGGAGTTGGTCGATCACGAAGTCACAGAAGCCGTCCAGTTGACCCTGGCAACCGCTGGCAAAGCGATCGTGTTCTCAGCAGGCACGTCGATCATCGGACTGTCGGGACTGCTGTTCTTCCAGTTCATGATGCTGCGATCCCTCGGAATCGGCGGGATCACCGTCATTCTATTCTCACTGCTCATCGCATTGACGCTGATCCCAGCCTTGCTTGCCGTGCTTGGAACCAGGATCAACAAATTCTCGGTCAGACTCATGAGGGTAGGAGATGGCATGTTCTGGCTGCGGTTCTCTCGATGGGTGATGAGACACCCGGTCGCGGTGGCCGTGCCTGTAACCGCCGGACTGCTGTTGTTGGGAGCCCCGTTCTTGAGCGTAAAATTGGGCAGTCCGTGGGCAACCATTCTGCCGGAGAACGCAGAGTCCAGAGTCGGCTGGGAACTGGTGGCGGAGCAGTTTGGCCCTGGAGAGCTTGCCCAGGTCATCGTGGTCAACACATCTGACACATCAACCCTTTCGCCGGACAACATTGCGGCCGCTCACGAATTCATCCAACGCATGGAAGACGATCCGCGTGTGCGCCGTGTTGACAGCATACTCTCGACTGACCTGGACGTGTCGTTGGAAGAATTTCAGTTTCTCTACTCCCTGCCATCGCCGGAGGCCATCGGCGGCCCTCAGGTGGCGTTCGCATTGGATCAACTGGTCAGCGACGACCGCTCACTGAGCATGATCCGCGTCGTGCCGGACCACGGCCCCGTCTCCGACGAGACTCACAACCTCGCCAACGAAATACGCGCCGCCCCTCCAATGGGTGATCTGGAGACCAACGTCACGGGCGTGACGCCCGATCTTCAGGACACGGTGGATCGCATGTATTCCGACTTTCCGAAAGTGATAATCTACGTCGCCATCGTGACCTATCTGGCGCTGTTCTTCCTCTTCCGGTCCGTCGTTTTGCCGTTGAAGGCGGTGGTCCTCAACATTCTGAGCATCCTTGCCAGCTTCGGAGCGCTGGTTTTCGTGTTCCAACAGGGCCATTTCCAAAACCTATTGGGCTTTACATCAGAGGGCATAACCGAGGCGTCAGTGCCCATTCTGCTGTTCTCCATCGTGTTCGGATTGAGCATGGACTACGAGGTGTTCCTTCTCAGCCGCGTGAAAGAAGAGTACGAGGCCAACGGAGACAACACCCAGGCGGTGGCGGTGGGCATGGAAAGGTCGGGCCGGATAATCACCAGCGCGGCGTTGATTCTAATACTCGTGTCGGCCGGATTCGCTTCCGGAGACATTCTGATCGTGAAGACGCTGGGATTCGGCGTCGGATTGGCCATACTCATAGACTCGACAATCGTCCGCGCCCTGCTTGTGCCAGCGCTCATGAGGTTGTTCAGCGCCGCTAACTGGTGGGCGCCCGGATTCCTGGGAGGCGGAACGGCCCCTGGAACCGGTCAATCGTAAGGCGGGAAATCGAAGCCGCTCCCTACCCCATTTGATCGTTCGACCGTTATATATGTTGACCGCATCCAATTCCACAACGAGATCATCGTCCAAATCCTCTCTTGCAGGAAAATCACTTTGCTAAATCTCGCTAAGCGAATCGCTCTCCAGCCTGCGTTGCTTATCGCGATAGTCTTCATTGCGGCAGCGTGCAGCAATCCGGCGACCTCTGTCGAGCCTGCGACCCAAACCATCGCCGCGGCAACCGTCACAGTCGCCGTGCCTTCCACAGCAGAACCGATTCCCAGCCCGACGACCCAACCCGCGGAAGAACCTCAGCCGACGGCCTCGGCAGTTCCGGCGGGCGTTCCCGAAGTGACGCCAACTCAGACACCAATGGCGAACATCGAATCGCCCATCCAGACACCGGCTTCCGCGCCGACATCCGTGCCGGGACCCACCGAGACACCTTTGGCGGCGCAGGACATCTCTCTGTCAGACGTCGACGCGCTGAGCGCCTATGCAATGTCTTTCCTTGAGGAGTTGACAGCCGAATTCAGCCCCAGGCAGAGCGGCACGGAGCAGGAACTGGCGGCGGCGGAATTCCTGGCATCAGAGTTCGAATCGCTGGGCTTTGAAGCCAGTCTGGAACCCTTCACGGTCGAGCAGATACAGTCGAATGTTGAACTGGAATCGTCCGTGGTGGAGGTCCCTTCCAAGCTCCGAACGCTTCCCCTCACCAAATCCATCGAAGCTTCAGCGACCGGCTCCGTAGTTTCCGTCGGCATGGCCTTCTCCGAGGACATCCCTGCTGAAGGACTGACCGGCAAGATTGCGCTCATCGAGCGGGGCACGATCCCCTTCGAGGAGAAGGTGGAAAGGGTCGCTGAGGCCGGAGCGTTGGGCGCGGTCATCTTCAACAACAGCGGAGGCCAGTTCAGGGGGGTGTTCCAGAACCAGTCCAAAATCCCAGCCATGTCCATTTCCAGAGAAGACGGCCTCGCGATAAGAGACCTGCTGGAACAGGGTGAAGTTTCGGCAACTGTGACCGTGGAGACGAGGGTGTTCCTCTCCCAGAACGTTGTCGCGGAAAAACCCGGGATATCAGGCAGCGACAAAGTGGTTGTCCTCGGCGGTCACTACGACACGGTGGAGGACGTTCCTGGCGCCAACGACAACGGCTCAGGAACCGCCACGGTTGTGACCGTGGCCGCCGCCATCGCCGACGAGTCTTACCCTTTCGATATTCGGTTCGTGCTGTTCGGCTCCGAGGAGCTGGGGCTTCACGGCAGTACCAATCATCTCCGAGCGCTCACGCCTGAACAGCGCGGCGACGTAATCGCTATGTTCAACTTCGACGCCCTGGGCACGGGAGCCACCATCGGCGCGCTGGGCGACCGGGATTTGGTGGACAAGGCGGTAGAAATCGGGGAAGCGATGGGCGTGCAGGTCCGCCGTCGATTCGGACTCCAAAACGCCACCAGCGATCACGCGCCCTTCCTGGAGGCAGGGGTCCCCTCGGTCTTCTTCCTGGCCGACGACATCTCCAGAATCCACACTCCCGAGGACAAACTCCGGTTTGTCCAGCCGGAGCTTATGGGAGGTTCAGCGGTCGTCGGTATTGCCTTGTTAGACAAGCTCCTGGAGGAATGATTTAACCCTCTCGGACAGGCAGCCATCAGTCGTTTTTCAGGGCAAATAACCTGACTCGCGCACCCGGATACGCTTGTGGCATTTTCAAACTCAGCTTATAATGAAATTTGGCTATTAATTTTCCTGAGAATTTCTCATTCAATCTGGATGGTTTGATGCGCAAAGTAAGGCATCAAGATCACGTCCAGCAAGCAAAGGATGCTCTGCCTGAGCCATGACGACTAGCAAAAAAGACTACTACGACGTCCTCGGAGTCGCAAAAAGCGCCTCTGAGGAGGACATCAAAAAAGCGTTCCGCAAGCTCGCCCTCGAATACCACCCCGACCGCAATAAGAATGAGGGCGCAGAGGGCAAGTTCAAAGAGGTCAACGAAGCCTATCAGGTGCTGTCTGACCCCAAGAAGCGGGCCACCTATGACCGCTACGGCCACGCCGCCACCGCGGGAGCGGCGGGAGGCAGAGGGTTCGACGGTTTCGACACCTTCGGCGGGTTCGGTGATATCTTCGACGCGTTCTTTAGTGGCGGCTTCGGCGGCGCGACCACTCAAACCCGAGCCAACGCTCCCAT
>JASLRP010000259.1 GCA_030743915.1 SAR202 cluster bacterium
GTCATCATAATTGTACTCTTCAGACAATGCCCATCCAATACCCTGAGTTGCGCCTCCCTGCATCTGCCCCTCAACCTGGGCCGGGTTCACGGCTAACCCCGCGTCCTGGAAAGTCGTGTACCTGAGAAGATCGACTTTGCCGGTTTCGGGATCAACCTCCACATCGACAACGTGGGCAGTGGCGTTGGGAGCAATGGCCGCGCCGTCAGGCATCTCGCTAGCGGCTCCGCCGGCGGACAGCGCGCCGTCGCCTCGAACTGAGCGCAAGGCCATATCATCCCAAGAAACGCTCATCTCTGGAACGCCGCTGGCCGAGAATCTGTTCTCACTGTACCCGATGTGTTCAGGAGAGGTGTCGAATTCTGAGGCGACCCTGACCTTCATCGCTTCAATAAGACTGTCGCATGCTCGTCCGACTGCGATGCTGGCGATATAGGTAATCCGGTCGCCTGCGCTGGCGTCCGAATACGCCACCGCATCAGTGTTGGCGATAGCCACCTTCACATCCGAAATATCCAGCCCCAGAGCTTCGGCGGCAACCAACCCCAGGCTCGTCCTCGTGCCTGACAGATCAGGCGTTCCCAGCACAAGAGTCACCGAGCCATCGCCATTGAGATTCACGTGGCAGCTAGCGGTCCCTCCAGGCATGCTCCACATGCCAAGCGCCAGCCCACGGCCCTGGTTCTTCCCTTCCAGCGGCGATGTCCAGCACGGGTGTTGTTTCACGCGATCCAATACCTCTGTGAAGTTCAGCGAAGTAAGCAGGTCGCCGTCGGGCATCGGGTCGCCCGGCAAAGACACATTGCGAAGCCTGAACTCCATAGGGTCGATGGACAGTGAAGCGGCCAGATCGTCAATTGCCGATTCAACAGAGAAAGCAGTTGGGGTGCCGCCAGGCGCTCTGTAAGCGGCCACATGAGGCTTGTTGGTCACAACGTCGAAGGCGTCAATCTTCAAGTTCGGCGTCCGATAGTGAGAGAACACCCGTCGAATGGCAGACCTCAGGGGCGCGCCCGGAAACGCTCCGGCGTCGAACACCATCCGGGCCTGAATCGCGGTGATCGTCCCATCGCTTCGAGCGCCAATCTTCACAGTTGAGCGTATGGCGTTCCCCGGCCCCGTGCCTCGCAAGACCTCTTCGCGACTGAACCTCACCTGAACTGGGAGCAAAGCCTTTTTCGACAGCGCCGTCGCCAGACCCGAAGCCCTGAGCGGCTCCTTGCCGCCGAACGCTCCTCCTAGCTCAGTCGGATTCACCGTGATATCGCCCAAGGGAATGTCCAGCAGCACGGCCAGATCGCTTCGGGTTGAGTAGATCGACTGGGTGTTGGCCCAGACCTCTACCGTGCCGTCGGGATGAACGTGGGCAGTCTCGCAGTCCGGCTCCACGTAGCCCTGATGCACAATCTGAGAACTGAACGACTCTTCGACAATCGAGTCCGCCTCGGCAAACCCGCGTTCGATGTCGCCGCGACTCAACTCCCAGTGTTCCGCAAGATTGCTGGACTCATCAGACGTTCCGCTCTGACTGCGAGTGCGCAGGGTTTCGTGGAGAAGAGGAGCGTCGCCCCGCATGGCGACCTCCGGCTCCAACACGTGGGGCAGGACTTCGTACTCGACGTCAATGAGACTCAGGGCTTCCTCGGCGATGCTCTCATCGGTCGCGGCGACGGCGGCAACAGTGTGGCCGTGGAAAAGCGCCTTCTCACGAGCCATCAACTCCCGGCTCAGGTAGAAATCATGATCTGTGATCGTGCCCTGTCGGCTGGGATCGCCCGGTGACAGATCGGGGATGTCGTCAGACGTCACCACCGCCTTCACGCCGGACAGAGCTTCCGCTTGACCAGTGTCGATGCTCTTGATAACGGCGTGGGCATGCGGGCTTCTCAGAACCTTGCCCACCAGCATGCCTGGCAGATATATATCCGCGCCGAACTTCGCCCGACCAGTGACCTTGTCGATGCCATCCGTTTTGGGCGTGTCTTTGCCGATTACCCTGTATTTTCCGGACGTCAAACTACCCCTCCGACGATGAGATTGCCCACGATCTGCTCTCTGACAGCGCCGTTATCCCGCGATGTTGCTAAGGTCTTCGCCGCTGATAACCTTGTCCATCACAGCTTTGAAAATGCCGTATGGCCTAGCGCCGGTGAACAGCACATTGCCGATTATGAACCCCGGAATTCCACGAACGCCGAAGCCAATCGCTTCCTGGAACTGGCTCGCAATCTCCTGCTCGTAGTGACCGGACTTCAGGCGGTCCTCCAGCAGATGCCAGTCCAGACCGCACTCCTCGGTGACGCCCCGGATGACGTCAAAATCGCCGATGTTCTTGAGGTCCTCCCAATACGCCTTGTACATGGCGCGATGGAAGGGATCGAAGGCGCCCTGCTCCTTGGCAAACTCGGTGGCCGCCAGAGCGTAGCTGGTGTACGGAGTTAACGATGAACGCCGCATAATCAACCCGGCTTCATCGGCGTAACTCTTTAAGGGATCGCTGAGCTCTCCGCCCTCAACCTCACCCGGTTTCAGCCGCCTGATCTTGCCCTCTTTGGGAATGTCTGGACGCAGAAGGTACGCTTTGCCCTCTACCTCGACGTTCTCATAATCCGCCTGCAACCTGTCAACCCTCTCCAGGCCGACATAGCACCACGGTCAAATATAGTCGTAATAGACCGTGACCTTGACCGACTCTG
>JASLRP010000260.1 GCA_030743915.1 SAR202 cluster bacterium
CTGTCCCTCAGCCTGAGGGACAGAATCACAGAAATTGACGACGGACGATAGTCTCCCACCATTCCGAGTTTCAGAACAGGAGAACACCGAGATGACAGATTATATAGACGTCCAGGAAGTGGGCAACGTGATGGTAATGACTCTGGACGACCCGACCACCCGCAACTCCATCGGCGACGAGATGGCAACCGAAATTAACCAGGAGATCGACCGCCTGGAGGCGTCGCCCATTCTGAGGGCCCTGGTCATCACGGGGCGGGACCCTTCCTTCTGTTCCGGCGCCAATGTCAAACGCATGGACTCGGCGAACCAGGCCAGAGCAAACGAACCTGCCCTGCCCGATGACCAGTCCCCGTGGCAGTATCTCGAACAGCAATGGGGCGAGATGCCCGAGAATCCAGAAGCTGGAACCGAAGAGATCGACGGCGTAAGATTTGTGCCGCTGCGTCTCCACGAGCTTCAGAAGCCGTCCATTGCAGCCGTCAACGGCTACGCTATGGGCCTGGGAATGGGCATCGCGCTTTCGTGCGATATCCGAATCGGCTCGGAGAACGCCAGGATGGCCGAGACGTTCATCCGCCGAGGCCTGATTCCCGCCGACGGCTCCTGCTGGCAACTGCCAAGAATGATCGGTCTCGGCAACACCATGATGCTCCAGTACACCGGCGACCCCATGAGCGCCGAAGAGTGCTACCGGCTGGGCATAATCAACAAGGTCACGCCCCACGACGAGCTTATGGAGACAACTCTCGACCTCGCCCAGCGAATCGCCGATGGCCCCACTTATTCACAAGCCCTGATAAAACGACTGGTCCAGCGGTCCCTAAACATCGGCTTTGCCGAGAGCCTCCGACTGGCCGGCCCCGCCCAGACCATCGCCCGAAGCACCGACGACCACAAAGAGGGCGTCCGGGCTTTCGTGGAAAAGCGAAACCCTGTGTTCAAGGGAAGATAGGCAGACAGGACCCGCCTGAAATATTGGGGATTTACCCCTCTGTGTCCCGTGGCCGGGCTGAGTAGTCCGAGAACGGGCCGTCGCGCCATTGGAGCGCAGCTCGCAGGCCTTCCTCCACGGAGATTTTTCCGAACTCTCCGGCGGTGTCCCGGTATGTCGAGAGCACCATCCAGTCAACGCCGACTTCCAGCGCGGTTTTGATGCCCATAATCTCGTAGGCTCGGTTGGCCGCCTTTTTGGATGACGCCAGCATATCTGCCGGTATGGACGCGATAGCCTTGGCTTCCTCGAAAACCTTCTCATCCAGTTCATCAATGGGGAACGACTTGGTCGCCCAGCCGATCTCCACGGCCTCTTTTCCGGGCACCGGACGTCCGGTGAGCATCAGATACTTGGCCTGACTCATGGGCATCTTCCACGGGAAGTACATGGTGTCGGGAGTGCTGAGAGCGCGGACAGGCGGGTAGCCAAGCATGGCATCATCAGCGACGAACAATATGTCGCAAACAGACGCCAACTCGCTGGCTCCGGCGAGGCACCAGCCGTGCACCTGAGCGATAACCGGTTTGGTGAGTTCCCAAATCTTCCACCATCCAGCTACCAGATCACGGGCGTACTGACCGGTCAGCTTGTCCAGGTCATCCGAAACGTATCCCTCTTCCGGTCTGTTGGGTGATGGTTCTGCGGGTGTAAGGTCGTACCCCGCGCTGAAAGCCCTCCCTGCGCCTCTGATCCTGATGCAGCCGACATCCTTGTCGCGTTCCGCCGTCTTCAGGGCATCGTACAATTCCTGGCGAAGTGCGTAGCTGAGGGCGTTCACCTTTTCGGGCCGATTCAGCGTTATGGTCGCAACCCGTTCTTCGATTTCATAGAGGATGTGATCGTAAGCCAATTTTCGCTCCTTTGATTATTGGCGAGTCGATGTAACTCGCGAATTTATTCGTTTTCCAGCGCTTCCTGAATCGCTTCTTTGGTCGTTCGGACCTCGACTCCGGCGCGCTCTTCTTGAAGCATCATGGGTGAGCGTGAGTCCCTGTCGCCCCAGCCGCGATTCAGGCCCTCAGTCATCTCTTGAAGAGACATGGAAGCGAGCCTCATGGGGACATCGTATTCTCGCCCGACCTGGACGGCAAGATCGATGTCCTTTCTGGCCAGTCGCAGGGCGAAATCGGGCGGGTCGTAATCTCCTGTCAGAAAGTGGTCTGGGAGACGTTCGAAAACTCCCCTTCTGCCCTGGGCTCCCTGACGCACGGCCAGCCACAGAGACAATGGGTCAACTCCGGCCTTCACTCCCATAGTGAACACCTCGGCGAGTCCGGTCTGAATGATGTAACCAGCGCAGTTGTGAACGAGCTTGGCGACCGTCCCCGCTCCGATGGGGCCGACATAATATGGCTTGTCGCCAATGGCGTCCAGCGCGGGTTTGCATCGCTCGAAAATCTCCTCATCGCCGCCGACCCAAACAGCCAGCTTTCGGGTGCGCGCGCCTTCTGGCCCTCCGCTGACCGGAGCGTCCAGCACGTGGATTCCCCGCTCGGCGAACCTGGCGTGAATATCGCGAATCAGGCCGGGCGAACTGGTGCTGAGGTCAAGATAGACCTTGCCCTCGGTCAGGCCTTCGGTCAGCCCGTCCTCGCCCAGGGCGACGGCTTCGACCTCGCGAGGGCCGGGCAGAGATGTGAACACGATCTCTGATTCCTCAGCGACCTGCCTCGGAGTGTCCGCCCACTGCGCTCCAGCCTCCAGATGCGGAGTCGCCGACTCGCGTCGGATGTCATTGACGACAAGCTCGTGACCGCCTTTGATGGCGTTCATCGCCATGCTCGCGCCCATTGTTCCCAGACCGATGAATCCTACTTTCATAGATACCTCGCTGCCTGAATTTATTGATGGAATCGTGCCAAATCAAAAACAGATTCGGCGGAAACCAGTCCACCGAATCTGTCGTGTTCAATTTCTGAATTTCTAACCAGCAGATGTGACCGCTGGTCAAGTATACGGCTGGTTTATGATTGTCTCAACCTCGGACGAACAGAACAACTCGACCTCCTTACCCGTCTGTTTGACTCAAAGATGTATGCTCAAACTTTTGTTGACGGGGTCAAGCTTATTGCCCGAAGGATCCTCCTGCCTCCAGCAGGCGGATCTCGCTCTCAACCTCACCTACCTTGACATACTCCTCACTGATGAGATGGAAGCATCGTTGAAGATAGAGGTCGGCAAGCTTCGCGCCGATCTCGTCACCGGAACCAGCGGCCTCAACCAACTCGGCGATCTGGTGATTTTCCGGGAGATGATGACCCAGAACGGCGATCTCTTCCTGGGTCTCTCTAGCGAGCCCTTGATCTCCGGTGTTCACCGCGTCTCGAAGCCTGCCCACCTGCCTGGTCAACTCTCCAAGCTTGTCGTTGTCGCTCATCAGGTCGTACAGCACCTCATTAACGCCAAAACCGGGAAGCGCTTCGTCCGATTCCTCCAGTTCCAGTTCCGTCTTTGGCGCGGTGTTGTCGGCATAAAGTTCGGCGTACCAGGTGATGGCCTCGTTGACCACCATCAGAGCCGAAGAGATATCGGTGGTGTTCATGGTCCCGCCATACAGAACGTCGTCGTCACGACCAGAGGCCAGCTCTTCGATGTAACCGTATCCGCTGACTTGCTCTGGAGCCGGAGGAAATGCGAAGGCTGACAGGTCAGTAGGACCAATTTCACCCATCTGATTCATAAGAAATGGCGGCACATATTTGGACACATCAACCAGAATCGGGAGAATTACGATGTATGTTGCCCAACACTGGTCAGGATCATCAATGCTCCTGAAATAGAGAATTGTATGACCCTTGGGTGATTCTTGACTGCCCCTGTCGAACGTCAAATCCATTTGCCAGACACCTGTCCCCCACGATTCGGGCCACGAACTCGCGTCCCGGTAAATATCATTATATTGCACGAAGCTCCAAGATGCCCACTCAAAAAAATCGGCACGGAAAATGGGAGAGTTAAAGAGATCATCGATTCTTGTTTGCTCAGGAATGTCGGCGCACGGAATGTTTCCAAACTTTTCCAATATTGATTGAAAATGGAGTTGACATTTCCGTTGAAATGTTATACATTAAAAGAGTCCCAAGGGGTTAAGCCGCATGGCTTCGGCCCAACGGGCGGCGGACGGGCAACCGTCGACAGCGCGTCGGGCAGAGGGCATACAGCGAGGTCACTTGGGGCTTTTCTTTTCCCCATGAAATCCCCACGTCGAGCTTGGCTCACCCCGGTTTGTGATTCTGGTCGAGTCAGTTCAATTCAACACTTGCCGCAAATTCGTCAGTGCCGCCTGCGCCTCTATCTTGCTGATGCTGACTGACCAAGATCGAAAGGCCTGACCGATTCTCCGGCCAAGCCCAAGCCCTCAAAACCGGTTCAATGCCGAAGTGATAATTTCCGAACTATTTTGAGACAAGTATTGACATTTCTGCTGAAATGATATACATTTAAAGAGTCCCAAGTGGTTGAGCCGATAGGCTTCGGCCCTTCGGGCGGCGGGCGGGCAACCGTCGGCGGCGCGTCGGGCAGAGGGCGAAGGCGAGGTCACTTGGGGCTTTTCTTTTCCCCTGAAACTCACTCCTCCAATACCGCCACGTGCCTCAAATTGCGATGCAGTCCATCGTAGTCCAGGCCATAGCCCACCACGAACTCATCGGGAATTTGGAACCCGGCGTAACGAATTTCAGTCGGGTGGATGCGTCGGCTTGGTTTATCCAGCAGGGAGCAAATCTCCACAGTCGACGCGCCAAGATCAGTTACTCTTTCGATGATGAACTTCATCGTCGATCCGGTGTCCACAATGTCTTCCACGATCAAAACGTGCTTGCCCGACAGGTCGATTCCAAAGTCAGAGCCAACCTTGATCTCGCCGGGCTGGGTCCCCTGGTAACTTGAAAGTCTGATGAATATCACCTCCACTGGAAGAGAAATCTCGCGCATCAGATCGGCCATGAAACACACCGACCCATTTAGAACTCCCATCAGCACGGTGTCCCTGTTCTGATAATCTGACGTAATCTGAGCGCCCAATTCTCGCACCCGACGGCGGATTCTGCGCTCGCTGATGAGTGTCTTTCCAATCTGCACGATAATCACTGCTCCTTCACGGCGTGTGGCAATTATCGCATAGCATCGACGCTCGCTGAATAGGCGCTATAATGCTCATATGTTCGCATTCAGGAGGATGAGGGATGAACGTCGGCGTGTGCAAACTCACGCTTCGCCTACCCGAAAACCAGAGCCTTAAAGGCAAGCGTCGGGTCGTCAAATCCTTGTCCGAGCGGATTCGGAACAAGTTCAACGTCGCCATCTCGGAAGTGGGTGACAACGACAAGTGGCAGATTGCGACGCTGGGCATCGTCTCCGTCAGCAACAGTAATCGCCAGGTCGAACAGGCCCTGGATAGCGTGATCGCCTATATCGAGGAATCCCGCGAGGACGTGGAGATGGTCGAGTGTGAGATCGAAGCCATCTCCGGCTTTTGATAATTTGCGTTTTGCGACGGGTTTGTCCGTCAACGCCTTCCATATCGGCTTAAGCAGATTGTAGGATGAATCGCAGCAATCCTTCGTTGAAAAGCAATGGACACCGCATCATTTCTTCGCCACATTCAAAGCCTTCTCTGGTACCAGGGCCAGATGGTCCACTTGGAGCAGATACCTTCGCGCCAGGCGATATCCGCCGATGTTGACCCGCCGTTGGACGAACGGTTAGCGGCCACGCTGGAAGCTCAGGGAGTGACCTCTCTGTACCGCCACCAGGTCGATGCCGTCCACGCTCTTCGAGAGGGCAAGAACATCATCGTGTCCACGCCCGCCGCCAGTGGCAAGAGCATGTGCTACAACCTGCCGGTAATCGAGGCGATCCTCGACGACCGTTCAACGCGAGCGCTCTATCTCTACCCTACCAAGGCGCTGGCGCAAGACCAGGAAACGAAGCTGGCCGGGCTGATTCCAGACGAACGCAAGGTCAGGCACGGAATATATGACGGCGACACGCCATCGCCTGATCGGGCCGGAATTCGCCGAAGTTCCCGGATCATCATGTCCAACCCCGACATGCTCCACGTCGGAATTCTCCCCAACCACAGGACCTGGTATCAGTTTCTCCGAGGACTGCGGTACGTCGTCATTGACGAAACGCATGTGTATCGAGGCGTATTTGGCTCCCACGTGGCCAACGTCATTCGCAGGCTACGGAGGCTCTGTGCCAGCTTCGGAAGCTCTCCGCAATTCATCCTTTGCTCTGCAACAATCGCCAATCCGGGTGAACACGCGGAAGAACTGGTTGGCCTGCCGTTCGAGGTGATCGAAGAAGACGGCTCACCCTACGGAGGCAAGGATTTCGTGTTCTGGAACCCTCCGATGATCGACATCGCCGAAGGCAGCCGTCGAAGCACCAACAGCGAGTCCACTCAGCTATTCTCCGAGTTGCTGCGACGCCACACCCGCACCATGACGTTCGTTCGCAGCCGCAGGCTGGCAGAGTTGATCTATGTATACACGCGCGACCAGTTACAACCAACTCATCCCATCGTCGCCAAACGGATTGCTCCATATCGGGCCAGCTATCTTCCCGAAGACCGTCGGCGCATCGAGCGTGACCTGTTTCAGGGAAATCTGCTGGGAATTACCACAACCAACGCAATGGAATTGGGAGTGGACGTCGGCAATCTTGATGCCACAATTATGAACGGCTATCCGGGGAGCATCGCCAGTTCCTGGCAGCAGGCCGGCCGCAGTGGACGGCGCGGGGAGCGTTCGTTGAGCGTCATGGTGGCGCTGAACAATCCCCTGGACCAGTACCTGATGAACCATCCAGAAACTTTCTTCGGCAAAACCACCGAGGCCGCCCGAATCTCGCCTTCCAACCCCTACGTCCTGAAACCTCACCTGTTGTGCGCGGCCTACGAGTCGCCCCTGACCCTGGACGACACCCAGTATTTCGGCCCTGACCTCCTCTGGTACGCCGACGAGCTTATCGAGGACGAGTTCATGCACTCGCGGCTGGGCCGATGGCACCTTCGTCCGGAGGTTACCTACCCTTCGCAACAGGTCAACATCCGCTCAGCGTCCGGGGCATTTTACACGCTTGTCGAGGAAACCAGCGGTGTCATTCTGGAGACGGTCTCGGAGGAGACGGCCTTCATGCAACTGCATCCAGGAGCCATATACCTGCATCAGGGCGAGCCATACTTGATTACAGATCTCGACCTGGAGTCCCACACCGCCTACGCCTCGGAAACGGACGCACCCTACTACACGGAAGTCCGAGATTTCACCGAGACTCGGGTGTTGAATGTCTTCAAACACAAAGAAGCGGGAACGACCACGACGTACCTGGGAGAGGTCAACGTCTCAACTCACGTAGTCGGGTTCAAAAGGAAGGCCCACTACACTGACGACGTGCTGGGCGAGGAGTACATCCAACTTCCGCCACAGAGTTTCGACACCATATCTCTGTGGTTCGACGTCCCTCCAGACACTCTGGCGATGATTCATACCGAGAAATTGGACCTTGCTGGCGGTCTCCACGCCGTAGAACACGCGGCCATCGGCCTTCTGCCTCTGTTCGCCCTTTGCGACCGGAACGACATCGGCGGCATCTCGACGCCCCTGCACCCCGACACCGGAAAACCCCAGGTGTTCATCCACGATGGCCACCCCGGAGGTGTCGGAGTCGCGGAGCGCGGCTACGAGATAATTGAGGAGCTATGGCAGGCGACCTACGATGTCATCTCCGAGTGCCCCTGCGAGGCGGGGTGCCCAAGCTGTATCCATTCCCCGAAATGTGGCAATAACAACCAACCTCTCG
Organism: SAR202 cluster bacterium; assembly: GCA_030743915.1. GTDB lineage: Bacteria > Chloroflexota > Dehalococcoidia > Lucifugimonadales > UBA1123 > UBA1123. Next base: position 7,805 of record JASLRP010000260.1, read on the forward strand.
ACAAGGACGTTGCGAAGTTGTTGTTGAGTTCTTTCCTTGATCTGTAGTGACTCCACGGTCTGTTGTTACAACGCAGGAATTGCCAGTTTCGTGCCTGACAGACTCGATTTCGCGTCTGATCCGATTGACACCCCCACCAGCCTGTGATAATCTTCACGGGTCATGAAATGCGCCCTTCATAGCCTTAGGTGATGATGGTATTTACCAGGGCTTTCACCACCAGGCGCAAATACAGGAGGATTGACATATGGCTGGAGAAGGCAAGTTCGATATCGAGATCGTTTACTGCGTACCTTGAGCACACTTCGGCACGGCGGCCTGGATGGCCTCCGAGATGTTCGCTGAAGGCGGAAAAGACGTAGCAATCAAGATGACTCCCGGCGTGGCTGGCATCCTGCAAGTTTACGTTGATGACGAAAAGATTTTTGACAAGAAGGAAGAGGACGGGAAATTCCCTGACCTTCCTCGGGTCAAGCAGATGCGGGCGGTTGTCAGGGACAGGCTCGAAGCCCTCGTTCCCGCAGACGACAACTAGTCTCAAGCTCAACTAGAGCAACTCACAAAACCCCGGACTATTGAAGTCCGGGGTTTTTTATTTGTCGGACGTCGCTGAGTCAGGCTACGTGCGGATATTCGATGCTCGTGCGTCTTGACACAGGATTCGTCAAAGCTAACAATTGTCCCTGACAACTTTGTTCCAATTACTCCAGAAAGTCCTCGGAATCCTCAACACATGAATGACACATCTGCCGACAACCAAACACGAAGCGCCCTCGATGGTATCTGCGTAATAGACCTGACCACAGGAATAGCGGGAGCCTTGGCGACGATGTTCCTCTGCGACAACGGGGCCAGAGTGGTCAGACTCATCGGGAATGATGAATCGACCCTTCGGCCTGAGCCCGGGTTCGCCCTATGGGACAGGGGCAAAGAGACGGTCGTTTTGGACATGAACGACGTCGATTCGGTCCGAAAAATCTCCCTTGCGGCGGACATTATCATTGAGGACATTCCGCCTGGTTTCGAAAAGGAAGTGATTTTTCGCGAAGCGGCCAAGGTGAACCCGCGCCTGATCCGATGCACGATCTCCGCCTACGGCAACGCGGGTCCACTCATGGACGAACCGGCAGATCACGACCTTGTGATGGCCCGAACAGGTATCCTGGCCAGTCAGCCCTCGCTTCGCGGCGGGCCAATCCACGTTATGCACCCTGCCGCCAGTGTTGGCGCCGGTTTGTTGGCGGCCCTGGGCGCCACTGCCGCCCTCCTCCATCGAGAGCGCACGGGCGCCGCTCAGAGGGTCGAGACCTCGTTGATGGCCGGAGCGCTCCTGTATGCCCCTAAAGCCATCGGAGACAACCTCCAGCCGCGCGCCATGCGCATGAGTCCTGCCGGCGGTGGCCCGTTTTACAGCGTGTTCGAGTGCGCCGACGGCGAATGGATTCAGTTGGGTTGCATCCACTCTGGGTTCGTGGACCTGGCGGCCTCGGTGATGGGCATCGCGCATCTCATGACCGATCCCGAGTTCGGTGACGGACGTTATCCTGCGTCTGAGGAGGCCCGCGCGAAACTGTTCAACATCGTAGCCGACGCCATGCGGACGAAACCGTCGTCAGAATGGATGCGCATTTTCGAAGAAGCCGATGTTCCCTACGCCCCGGCTCAGACCACCGAACAGGCTATGGATGATCCGCAAATCCGACACAACGAGATGGTCATAGAACTCGACGATCCCCTTCTAGGCAAGACGAGCCTGCCCGGCCTGCCCATCACCTTCTCTCAAACTCCAGGGAGAGTGCGCGGCCCCCGAACATCCACTGCAATCGAGGCCACAGAGTGGCTGGCTGAGAATCCCAGTCAATCCGATGCTCAGAGCATGGATGCGGGGGACAACGCATCCGAATTGCCTCTGCACAATATTCAGGTCCTGGAGACTGCCAACGTTATCGCAGGCCCAATCGCTGGCAGGCTGCTGGCAGACCTGGGCGCTGACGTGGTGAAGCTGGAGTCGTTGTACGGCGACATATCCCGCCCCGCTGGGTGGGCAGGTTTCGTGTTCTACAACGCCAATAAACGTTCAATTTCTGTGGACACGCGCACCGAACAGGGTCGGGACGTCGCCCAGCGCATCGCCGCGCAGTCCGACGTTCTGCTGGCCAACATGAGGCCCGGAGCCACTGAACGAATGGGCCTGTCCAGCGAGAAACTGAATGATCTTAACCCCGATCTGATCGAGACGCACGTGACCGCATACGGTTGGACTGGCCCTTACGCCCACCGTCCAGGCGTGGACCCACTGGCGCAGGCGATCACCGGGCTTCAACGCGCCCAGGGTGGCGAGGGCATGCCTCCAATGTTCCTCGGCCGTCTGGCGCCTTGTGACTACACCGGCGGGGCAATGACCGCGCTGGGGGCAGTGTTGGCCTTGATTGCGCGCGCGCGAACGGGCATCGCTCAGAAGGTGAACACCAACTTGCTCAACGGCGGGATCATCATGAACGTCGACGGTTTTATGCGGGCAGAGGGCAAGCCGCCCCGAGTCCTGACCGACAGCCAACACTTTGGCCTTCGGGCTCAGCGCCGCCTCTATCAGACATCCGATGGCTGGATCTACATCGCCGCAGATGGAGAAGAGCAAATGGTCTCTCTGTTCCAGGCTATCGACGCCACAGCTTTGTTCGCGGATTCGAGGTTTGGAACTGAGGAGGCCCGAGCCTCCAACGACGCTGCTCTTGCGGGATGTCTCGCCGAGATTTTCTCAGGGATGAGGACTCAAGACGCTCACCAAAAACTCCAACAATCAGACGTCCCATCCGCTCCGGTAGTCGAGGATTACGAAACGGCTTTCTATACCGACCCTCAGGCAGTCGAGAACGGCCATGTGTCTCAAATTGAGCACCCGACCATCGGCACATTGAAGCTGGCGGTGAACCTCGTAACCTTTAATCGGGCAAAGCGCGAGGCGCGGAGGGCGACTCCTCTGCTGGGCCAGCAAACAGAGGAAATACTGTCTGAGATTGGATACTCGCCCGACGACATCCAGTCGATGTATCAATCGGAAGTGGTCAAGACAGAAACTCCGGCATGAGAAATTCCGAACCTGGCGCGTTGCGATTCGTGCTGGTGGCGTCCGCCTTCGTGTTGGGCGGGCTGGCCGTATATTTCATCCGGGACGGAAATCTGAAATGGTCTGTGGCCCCTATGATCGTCGGTGTCGCCGCGATTGTGCTGTCCACGTCCAGACTGCGACTCTCGACACCTGCCACACCGCCTCCAGACATCATCACACCGCCAGTTGGGCCTCAACAACTGAACCTGCGCTTGGAACAAATTGAGGCCCCCCCGCCTCAGCCGAAAAGCAGAATGAAGGGTCGGGTAAACGAGTCCAGCCTGGGGACTGCAGGCCTCCTGGTTAGCGCCTTTTTATTGTGGGTTTCTCTCCGGCAGTTCGGGCTTGAAGAAGCCGAGAGCCGAACGCTGGCATGGTTCGCCTACGGAGCGTCAATGATCGCCCTGCTCGTGGCCCTGCCAACGATAGATGGTCGGTGGACGGCAGGTTGGCTCGCCATCAGCCGGCGAGACGGCATTCACATCAGTCTGGACGCGCTGACGCCCTGGCTTTTGCTGGCGGGAATTCTGACGCTTGGCGCCGGATTGAGGTTTTACAATCTCGACAATCTTCCGGCAGGCCTGTGGTTTGACGAGGCCGACAACCTGTTCCAAGCCCGGGAAATCGTTCGAGACCCAGGCAATATGAAGGTCTATGTGCCTTCCACGAATCTTCCTTCAATGTTCCTCATGCCCATTGCGGTCCTTGTCAAACTCGCGGGCGTCGCCATCACGACAGGCAGACTGGTGAGCGTCTTATTCGGGCTGTTGGGAATCGTCACGGTGTTCGTGTTTGTCAGGTTCATTCTTGGGACTTGGCCGGCGCTGATTGCCGCGTTCCTTGTGACCGTCATGCGGTGGGACATCAACTGGAGCCGGATTGGAATGCACGGCATTACGGCCCCTCTTTTTGCGGCCCTGACCGCGTATCTCACCCTTCGCGCCCTGAGAAGCGGCAGACTGTCGGACTACGGATTTGCAGGAGCGTCCCTGGGATTGTCGATGTGGTTCTACACGTCGCTGCGGATGTTTCCACTGGTCGTCGGATTCCTGCTCCTCCACCATCTGATATTCAAACGCCCGGCGATCAAAGGTTTCGTCGGGCGAGTCTCGGTCATGATATTGATATCTTTGGCGATGGCCTCGCCTGTAATTCAATTCGCCATCGACGACTCCGAACTGTTCTTCGCGCGGACTGACACCACCTCAGTGTTCACCCTCGTCCCCAGAGACCGGGTCGCGGACACGCTGCAAGAGAGCCTGGTCCAGCACGCTCTGATGTTTCACGAAAAAGGCGACCCAAACCCTCGCCACAACATCCCCGGAGCGCCGATGCTGGACTACCTTACCGGCACGCTGATGATACTGGGTATGGGGATCGCGTTGTGGCGTTGGAGGGACATCGCGCTCATCAGTCTGCCATTCTGGGTGTTCTTCATGACGCTTCCTGGCGTCCTGACCGTCCCGTGGGAGGCCCCGCAATCCCTCCGGGCCATCTCAGTCATTCCGGCGGTGGCCGCAATGTGCGCTCTGGCAATCGCGGTAATGTGGAGAGCGGGACGCAACGCGCCGTGGGCTTCGGTGCGACGGGGCGCGACGCCCTTCGTGTTGGCTCTGTTGGGAATAATCGCCTATCTGAACATTGACACATACTTTGGCGAGCAGGCCAACAATCCAGAGGTTTTCGCATCGTTTTCCACCGACGAAACTCTGATGTCCCGTCACATGACCGAGCAGCAGAGGCGCGGCTACAGCATATGGGTGTCCCGCCAGTTCCTGTTCGGACTCACCAGCACACTTTTGGCGAGTCACCCGAGATTCGAGATCATCAAAGCTCCTGAGACAATCCCCCTCGACCCCTCGGTGGTGTGGCGCGGGGCGTCGATCTACCTGGAGCCACGAGAACCCGGATTCTTCCAGACTCTGAAGGCATACTATCCTGACGGACAGTTCACCGAGGTCCGCGCTCCCGGAGGCGGTGAACCATTGTATTATTCCGCAGTGGTCAGCGCGGAGCAATTGGCGGCTCGGCAGGGTTTGGAGGCAACCTACGTTCCCGTGGGTGGCCCGACGATAGACCAGACGGTCGTGACTACGCAGGCCGTCTGGCACGCGGACCTAGGGCCTGCTCAGTTCCCTTACCAGCTTATCTGGGAAGGCAGTTTACACATTGTCCATCCCGGCGAATACACGTTGAAGCTGGATGGCGACATCAACGCCACAGTCGAGATGGATGGCCGCCGGATACTCGATCAAGAAAATCCAGAGATCAGACTCGTTCCGGCGGTCGGACTTCATTCAATTTCAATTCATGGAAATGTCGACGAGACGAATACCTTCATCAGGCTATTGTGGCAACCTCCGAACGGCGAGCTAGAGCCTGTTCCGGTCAATAACCTCTATCATGGTTCGGTCCGTCCCATTGGGTTGGCTGGACGTTTCTTCAGCGGAGAGGAACCGGATGACTCCCCTGATGGTCTGCACATCACTCCAGCAACTGACAATTTCTACTACACGCCGGTCGTTGAGGAACCGTACATCGGGGTCTGGGAAGGCACCGTGAAGGTCGAGACTCCCAGCGTCCACCAGTTCAGGGTTGAGGGCGCAGGGAATGTGAGGTTATACGTTGACGGAGACCTGGTGGCCAGCCGTCCCCCGTCTGATGGTGTCGAAGAAAAAGGCGAGATCGGCCTGCAGGCAGGCGAAGTTCCGATCCGAGTGACATACTTCTCGCCGTCGCCACCATCAGAGTTCAAGGCGCTCTGGGCGCCGCTGGGCCGGCCGTTCGAACCAATACCCCAGGAGTTGATGACTCCATCGAAAGAGCACATGTTCCGAATTCTGGAGTAACAGTGCTCAGTCAATGATGGGGGCAGGCGAGCCGGCTGTGATTCAGTCTGGCTGAGTCGTTTGAGGTTCGGAAGCAGGCTTGTCCTTCGAGGCGCCTGCTCTTTTGCGTTCAGCCCGCCGCTTTCTCTTCGGTATTGTCGCCTCAGATTGCTCCAACCCTTCCAACAGACGCACCATCATGCGCTTTCCGGGAACATCCACTGCCAGCACAACGCTTGCCAGAGCAGGCAGGAGCAGGTCGCGGAATCCTGGCTTCTGGACGACGTAAACATCATTTCCGGGAGTGGTAATTATCTCCGAGAGCGTGCCCAGGAATGTCTCATCGTCTGAATAGACGGACATCTCAAGCAGTTCAAAGTGGTAGAACTGGTCATCCGGCAGCGGGTGGAGTTGTTCCTCTGGGATGGTGAGAAAATGGCCGCCAAGAGATTCGGCTTTGTCTCTGTCTTGGATGACATCCAACTTTATCACGAGGTGGTTTCTGTGCGCTCGCATCTGTTGAACAGTGACAAGCCTGCCATCTAGGAAAAGCTGGCTGCCAGGGGAGAATCGATCCGTGGAAGGAGTGTGGAGTTCTACTTTGACATCGCCTTGCAGGCCCCAGGCGCCTGTCACGACGCCTACGATGACCTGGTCGTCTGCTGGTTCATGCGTCATGGCTGGTTAACGTGAAGGCGTGTCGCAGGAAGGTCAGACGATTTCCAGAGTCGCGCGGGTCCCCTGCTTGACGGCGGCCACTCTCAGCAGGACGCGAATGGACTGCGCCACCCGTCCCTGCCTTCCGATGACCTTGCCCTTGTCATCGGGAGCAACCTCAAGGCGCAGGATGATGCGCCCATCGTCCTCTTCTTCGGTAACCTTCACCTCGTCCGGCTCTGAAGCTATCGAACGGGCGATGTACTCGACGAGTTCTTTCATTCAGCTTCGGCTTTCTCTGTGTTGCTCAGTGTGTGAAGCAATTGCTTTACGGAATCAGAAGGCTGAGCGCCGACACTTATCCACTTCTTCACCTTCTCCTGGTCGATGGAGATTGTGGGAGGGTCTGTCCGGGGGTTGTAGTGCCCCAGATAGTCGATGAAAGCGCCGTCGCGGGCCGCTCGGGAGTCTGCCACGATAACGCGATAGCTGGGTTGATGTCGCGCGCCTGTGCGCCGGAGTCGAATTTTCAGCATCTATATCTCTCGGGTCATTGGTGTCAACTGGGTGTAGCGTTGGAGATCGAGTATGTGACGAGACTGCTTCAGGCGTTGCGGGCCTTGTTCAGTTGCTGCATTATCCGAGATTTTCTGCGACTGGCGTTGTTGTCATGGATCGCGCCTTTTTGAGACGCTTTGTCCAGGGCGACGACAGCCTCTCGAACGGCTATCTCAGCATTCTCGAAGTCGCTGGCTTCGATTAGCGTGCGCGCTCGTTTGACATAGGTCTTGGCTCGTGTCCTCAACGGAGCGTTGCGCTCTGCTTTTCGGACGGATGCTCGATGGGATTTGGCAGAAGGCAATTTCTCGGAATCTCCTTAGTTGTCAGGCATATCTTTGGCTCGGTTGATCGCCGCAAAATTGCGGTCGGGCCGAGCGACAAATCATTTTACCATGAATGGGAGGGTTTTCACGAATGAGCCCTTGTGACGCCTATTACGCCCTTAACTCCCTCCAGCCTGAAGAACAGAGTGCTGAGTTGGTCGATGCCCCGAATGTGCGCCGTCAGCGTGATGATCGACATGTCGGCGTACTCTTCGGACACGCACTCGGCAATGTTGACGCCCTCATCGGAAACCGCCGTGGTAACGTCCCTGAGCAAGCCCACTCGATCCCAGGCCCTGACCTGAATTCGCACGGGATAGAGAGTTTGAGTCTTGCCCCATCCGACTGTCACGAGGCGCTCTTTCTCGCTCTCATTCAATATGTTCGGGCAGTTCCGACGGTGAACCGTCACTCCGCGCGACCGCGTGATGTATCCCGTGATTTCGTCGCCGTTAATTGGGCTACAGCATCTGGCGATTGACGTTAGCAGATCACCGACCCCGAGGACCTCAATGGCTGAACTGGGAAGGATGGACGGTAGATCGGCTGCGGGCTTGATCTCGACCACATTCTCGGCTTCTTTGTTCGACAGTTTCTGCACCACCTGATTCACGGTCACAGATCCGTCGCCCAACGCTGCGAAGAAGTCTTCCACCTTGGCGATGCCAACCATCTCAGCAACCTCGGCGTCTGACATGGTCGCATTGAGCCGTTTTAGCTGCTTGTTGTGAATGTCCCGGCCACGCTGGATGTTTGCGCTGCGTTCCTGTCGTTTGAACCACTGGCGAACTCGGGCTCGGGCTGAGGCTGTCCTGATATAGCCGGCCTCCTGATTCAGCCAGTCTAGGCTCGGACTGCGCACGGTGTTGGAGGTCAGCACCTGCACGGTGTCGCCATTTTGCAGCTTGTACGTCAACGGCACCAACTTGCCATTGACCTTGGAGCCAATGCATCGGAATATCAAGTCTGAGTGGACCCGAAATGCGAAATCCAGAGGCGTAGAGCCAGCAGGCAGCTCTTTGAGGTCGCCTGCTGGTGTGTACACGAAAACCTGATTCTGGAATATATCGGTCTTGAACGACTCGACGAACTCCTCAGCCTCGCTGACGTCTCGCTGCCATTCCAGCAATTGTCGAAGCCATGTCATTTTCTGGTCAAACTGGGCGTCCTTGGCCCTGCCCTCTTTGTAAAGCCAGTGGGCGGCAACGCCGTACTCTGAGACGTTGTGCATGTCGTGGGTGCGAATCTGGACCTCCACCGAATTGCCGTCCTCGCACAAAACTGTCGTGTGGATTGATTGATACAGGTTGTCCTTGGGATTGGCTATGTAATCGTCAAACTGTCCGGGAAGCGGGCGCCACCTGTTGTGGACAATGCCCAGAGCCGCGTAACAGCCCGCAAGGTCATCCACAAGCACACGGAGGGCGAACAGATCGTAGATGTCATCAACAGATTTGGTCTGTTCGGCGTATTTGAGCGTCTTTTTGTGAATTGAGTAAATATGCTTTGGACGTCCGGTGACCTCGGCCTGAATGCCAGCGATTTCAAGCTCGCCCTGCAATATGCCCTGGACTTTCCAGATGTAGTCTTCGCGCTCCGTTCGTTTGGTGTTGAGCATGCCGGATATGCTTCTGTAGGATTCCGGGTTCAGTTGCTGAAACGCCAGATCCTCTAGCTGCCACTTGATCTCCCAGATGCCCAGGCGATGGGCCAATGGAGCATAAATATCCAGGGTCTCCTGCGCCTTCTCGACGCGCTTTGCTGGAGGAAGATGCTGAATCGTCCGCATGTTGTGAAGCCGGTCGGCCAGCTTGATAAGGACGACCCGGATATCCAGGGCCATCGCCATGAGCATCTTGCGGATGGTTTCAGCCTGTGCGTGGCCTGCCTGCGGCGATGAGGCGTTGCCCGGCGTGACCAGTTCCGCATTGGTCAGTTTGGTCACGCCATCGACCAGTCGAGCCACTTCAGGGCCGAACTTCTCCTCGACGTCGGCCACCTGGATGTCTTCGTTGTCTTCAACGACATCATGCAGCAGCGCTGCGGCCCGTGTGTTGGCGTCCAGCTTCAAATCGGCCAGAAGCAGCGCGGTTTGAAGCGGATGGATGATGAACGGCTCGCCTGACAATCGCAACTGACCATTATGAGCAGTCTCGGCGAAATCATAGGCCGTAGTGATTATTTCGAGCTTGTCTTCGGGCACGTAATCGCTGGCTTTGGCAAGCAGGGCGTTAATCATGGATGGGCCTCGATTATGTGTGGATTCGTCTTCGCATTATACAGCATCCTCATTCTATCTTCGGATTGTGAATTCGTCGACGCCTGACCTACCCATTAGATGCCAGGCGCTTGCTCCAGGGATTCTGGTAAAATCTCCATCCAGAAGTCCCACGCGACTTCCAAGAACAAACAGGAGCGAGTCACGTGACATATCAAGCGCCGAGAGGCACCCTCGACATATTGCCCGAAGATCAGAAGTACTGGCGATATGTCGAGCATCACGCTTCTGAGGTCGCAGCGCGGTTCGGATTCCAGAGGATCGACACTCCAGCGTTCGAAGACGCCGAGCTTTTCGAGCGCGGAGTTGGCGACACGACTGACATCGTGGAAAAAGAGACTTACACCTTCACCGACCGGGGAGGAGACCGCGTGACGTTAAGGCCGGAAGGCACCGCCCCCGTATGCAGGGCATACATTCAGCATGGCCTGCATAACCTGCCTCAACCCGTGCGACTCTTTTACATCTGGACCGGATTTCGGTACGAGCGGCCGCAGGCTGGTCGTTATCGTCAGTTCAATCAGTTCGGCATCGAGATCATCGGCGAACCAGACGCCAGCGTGGATGCGGAAGTCATTGAGGTCGGGTGGCGGTTCCTGGAGGCAGTCGGATTGAGCGATCTGACTCTCACCGTGAACTCCATCGGTGACGCTCAGTGCAGGCCCGGTTACATGGAAGAATTGAAGGCATTCTACCGGGGCCACGCTGAGGAAATCTGCGACGATTGCAAACGGCGGCTGGTGCGCAACCCATTGAGATTGCTGGACTGCAAAAACAACATCTGCCAGCCTTTTATAGCCGACGCGCCGCAGAGCGCGCAACACCTCTGCGACGAATGCAGCGCCCACTGGGACGATCTCCAATCGTACTTGAAAGGGATCGGCCTTGAGTTTGAGATTGACCACAAGCTGGTCCGAGGTCTGGATTACTACACGCGCACCGTGTTCGAGATTTCCCCGCCAGAAGAAGGCCGCACTGCGACGATTGTCGGGGGCGGACGCTACGATGGCCTTATCGAGCAGCTTGGAGGCAAATCGACGCCAGGCATCGGCTATGGCATGGGTCTCGAGCGCGTCATCGAAAATCTCAAGCGCCAGGAGGTCCCAATTCCAGAGCCGGAGAGCATCAGCGTGCTGGTGGCCCACCTGGGAGACCCAGCCAAAGTCGAGGCCGTGCGACTAGCCTCCGAACTCCGCACGGGAGGCGTAACGTCGATTCTATCGCCCTCAAGAGGTCTGCGAAGTCAACTGCGGTACGCCAACACCCAGAATTGCACTCACGCCGTAATACTTGGTGACGATGAGTTGGCGAAGGGCGTCGCTATGGTCCGAGACCTGCGCCACAGCGAACAGTCAGAAGTGCCGCTCGATTCTTTGGTCACGTCTTTCACCAGCCAGCAATAAGCCACGCCCATCCCGTATCTTCGACCTCCTGATCGTCAGACGAATCTGGTGAACAAAAAACCTCAGTTTTGAACAATACACGTCGGTGAGTTACCATTGATCTGTGCATCCCTGCGTGGGCTGCGGTCAAGAACGCCAAGCAACCAAACTGAAATATCTGGATATATGCTGATGCAAGACAGGCTCGCGGCGGTCGTGGACCGCTACGAAG
>JASLRP010000261.1 GCA_030743915.1 SAR202 cluster bacterium
CCCCAGTTCGTGTCCGCCATCATTGTCTCCTTGAATTACGGGCAAATCGCCCAGAATTTCGTGAATGTTACGTCACTGTGTTGTTCAACAGCGCCTATGTTACTCCAAATATTCTGGGTTAACAACACCCGTCATTCGGTCGGCAGGCCGGCCTCGCGTCGGGCGTCGGCGATGTGCTCTTTTATCCGCAATCCCAGGGGCGCAAGCTCGTAGCCGATGTCGGCCAGCATGCGGCTGTTGTCGACAATATACACGTGAGGGACCCGCATCTCACCGGTGGATATCTGAGCGTCGGGTATGAACTGCCTGACCTGTTCCGCCATGTCCCCGACAGACGCCAGATGCCCTCCGCTGAGGTACACCGGATGGTTCAGGTTTTCGGCCAGGGCGATTCGAACGAAGATTTCGGCGGCGTCCTCTGCGTGAATCATGGACGACGCCTCGTCAGGATGAAAGGGAAGGTCAATCGACTCGCCGATGGCAGGCATTGAGATCAGCAGACCGCCTATCATCCCCGTCATGCCCGTGACTCGACCGTGGCCGAACACCGTGCTAATCCGAACGCCCCGGATGTCCAAACCGAACTTCTGACGATAAGCCGACGCCGAGAAATCGTTAGCCGACTTGGTCATGCCATACACGTTCACCGGTCCGTGTTGGTCGTCCTCGTTGATTGGCCGGTCGCCGAACGGCTCTTGAGTGCCGTACACGGCTATCGAACTCGCGTAAACCACTCGCTTGATGCCTGTCCAACGGGCAACCTCGAACACGTTGTTTGTCCCCTGGATATTCACCAGCATTCCGAAGTGGGGACGGTCTTCGGTGTCGGGAGGGAGCATCGCGGCCATGTGGATTATCCGGTCCACTGAATGGAGGTTGATCGCCTCCGTCAGGTGCGGAACCTGGGTCACGTCGCCTCGGAAGAAGGCGAACTTGTCATTCTCTATAAGCGCGCCAGATCGAGGCGGGGCCATGTCGAATGAAACAACCTGCTCGCCGCGTTCCAGCAGAATGCGCACGATGCGCTGGCCTATGAATCCATTGCCGCCGGTTACCATTACTGTCATTTAATGTTGCTCCTCTAAAGCGCCTGCCAGTATCGTCGACCTTCCAGGCGCACGACCTTGCCGACGTGCCTCTCAGGGTGAAAATGGCCAGCGGCGACCACCAGGTCGTCTCGCTCTGCCATTTCCAGGAACGCCTTTCTGGAAGCTCGGCTGTCATCTTTGTTAGTATCTACGCCAGCGCACCAGTCCGGCTCTTGAATCTGAACAGGATTATGGATAAGGTCTCCGATTATCGCGGCCTTCTCTCCCTGCGAGCTTATCAGCGTCACCTGATGTCCGGGCGTATGGCCTGGAGTGTCCAGCGTCGTAATCTCGCCCGTCACCTGGTGCTCACCGTCGATAAACTCGATCAGGCCCAGGTCGTTAAGTGGCACGACATTCTGGGTGATATGCGGCGCGTTGGGCAGGACTTCGGGTTGCATGAAGTGTTCCCAGTCCTTCTTGGGTCCCAGGTATCGAGCCTTGGGGAAATATGGCTTGGGCGAATCGCCAGAGGAATCGACGTTCCATCCCACGTGGTCAGGGTGAAGGTGGGAGTGCAGAACGATATCCACGTCCTCTGGGTTCACGCCCTCACGGGACAATTGGCCCAACAGATCGCCCGAGCGGTTCTCCAGGTGAGCGTGCGGGCCAGGTCCCATTCCGGTGTCGATGAGGATGGTCTGGCCTTCGGATCGCACAAAGAAACAGCCGTAGTATAGCTGTAGCATCCCATCTTCCAGGACCTCGTCCTCATACGGCCCCCAGGCCTCGCGAGGCACTGAAGGGATGAACACCGTAGGTTCTCTCGCCGGCGGGACCATGTCTATCACCGCCACGATTTCGACATTTCCAACCTGAATCTTGTCAACCATATGCCTCTCCTGAACGGGTTTTTGTGTCGAGGAAATTGCGAGCGCGTCTGCTGAGTCTTTCGCGAAGCGCACCAAGCATATCACGACACCTGGTTGCGCGGCTCTGAATCTTCAGCAGGGGTATTCGGCATCGAATCGTCAAGGGAAGTTTGTAATAATGGGGACGTGGCCAAATTAGCTCTGAGGTGGCAATTATGATTATCGGAATTCCCAAAGAGGTCAAGGCCGACGAAAATCGGGTCTCGCTGACGCCTGACAAGGTCGATCTACTGGTCAAGAACGGCCACACGGTGCTGGTCCAGACTGGCGCAGGTCGAGGGGCAGCCTTCGAGGATGATGTTTACGATGCCGTAGGCGCCTCGATTGTTGACGACGCATCCGACGTGTTCGGCGAATCAGACATGATCGTCAAAGTCAAAGAACCTCAACCTCAGGAATACGAACTATTCCGAAAGAATCAGATTCTGTTCACTTTCCTGCATCTGGCCCCAGAACCGGAATTGACGCGGGCGTTGCTGAAGTCCAAAGTCGCGGGGGTCGCCTATGAAACCGTTCAGGAGCCAGATGGAAGCCTGCCGCTCCTCTATCCGATGAGCGAGATCGCGGGCCGTCTGGCGCCTCAAGTGGCCGCGCGCTTGCTTCAGAACCTCGCAGGCGGGCCCGGCAAGATGATGGGCGGCATACCCGGCGTCGAGCCGCCTCGGATGGTCGTAGTTGGAGGCGGAACGGTGGGCTTGAACGCGGCTCTGGTGGCGTCCGGAATGGGGACTCAGGTCACGATAGTTGACATCAATCTGGACAGGCTCAGGCATATCAATTTGGCATCACACGGAACGATTGACACTGTCGTGGCGACGCCTCAAAACGTCACCAGCCTGTTGCAGCGGGCGGATGTGGCGGTGGGGGCTGTGTTGGTTCCGGGAGACCGAGCGCCAAAGGTGATTACCAGCGATATGG
>JASLRP010000262.1 GCA_030743915.1 SAR202 cluster bacterium
ATTTCGTCAGTAATAGTGAACAGGGTGATTGACATTCTTTCGATTCGACGATCATGTGACGCATCTCGAAGGACTGCCAGCCATCATACTGGCATAGCAGGCACAAGGATAAGAACAAATTGATCGGGTTCCTGGCAAATAGAAAGCACGCTCGACTGCGCGAGATGGTATCGTCCTACATGGACGGCCAGGTTTCTGCGTCCGAGCGCCTGGAGGTCGAAGCGCACCTTGCCTCCTGCGAATCTTGCCGGTTGGACCTTGATTCCTTGCGGTTCGCAGTCGGGTTGCTGAACGACCTGCCGCAAATCGAATCCCTTCGAGACTTCACGCTTTCGGCGGCGCCCGAACCTGCCCCGGTCCGGCGCTCTGCGGGTTGGTCCACTGGACTGGCGACGTCGCTGGTGGCGGTGCTTCTGGTCGCTCTATTGCTGGGAGACATCACCGGACTTTTGACCCAGAACAAACAACTGGAAGATTCGATGCCAGCAGCAGCGCCAGCCATGTCCACGGCTCGAGCGCCTGCGCCCCCTGCGGCGCCTGCTCCAGCAGCTCCGGCTCCAGCGCCCGCACCGGTGCCGGCACCCGCAATGGCCGCGCCTGCGCCATCGACGGCGGCGGCCTCAGCGCCTGCTCCTGTCGCTGCAATGGCCGCTCCGGCTCCAGCAGCAGCGCCAGCTCCCGTTGCCGCGACGGCTGTGCCCGCGGCGCCAGCGCCGGCTCCGGCGGCCTTGGCTCCCGTTGCCGAAATGGCGGCCCCTGCTGCTCCAGCCCCTTCGGCGGCGGCTCCGGCGGCTGCGCCAGTGGCCACGCCTGAAGTTGCGGCAGCGCGACCTGTTGCGGCTCCGGCGGCCCCGGCTCCGGCTCCGGCAGCGTCCTCTGCTCCGACACCGTCGCCAATCGGCACGCCTGCTCCGCCTCAGGTTGCGGCGCTCGCGGCGGAACTTCCTGCGCCGGAGCCAAACACTATGGAAGCCCCGGTTGAGGTTGAGGCGGTGTCAACAGCCTCACAGACAGTTGATGCGATCTCAGCAGCAGATTCTGAAGACTCGACGGCCATCGCTGTCGAACGAGTCGTCGAGTCAGAAGTCGTCAAATCTGAATCTGACAAGCAGGCAGAGGATGCCGCGACTGCCAAAGAACTGACGTCCGCGGCAACAGCCGGAGAATCACAGGCGCAGGGCCCTCCTGGTTCCCCTGGCGGCCCAGGTATCGGCGGCGGAGCGCTGGTCCCCGAACTTCAGGCTGAGGTCGTGGAGCAGGCCTTGGCTCCATCGCCCAGGCCGGCGCCAGTCGTTCCTGAGCCTGTCGTGGAGTCCGCGGCTATAGAAACGGCATCTGTTGAATCTGACCCCGACGGCGGATTATCGCTCCCGCTCCGAGAACTGGAGTTGGCGGCCAGCGCATTGATGGCAGCGCTGGCGCTCGTCACGCTCTGGATGGTCCGCAGATCAAGACAGGCCATCTAGGTCCCTCTGGACACAGAATTTACTGTGATCGAGACTCGCCATCCAGGGACGCTTCACTGACTCCATGCAAGAATGACACGTTCGATCATTCTCTCACTTGCCTCTGAGATCATCCGATTGCGCTTATCACGCGCATTACCCGAGTTTACACTTCCTCAACATTCCAACAGATATCGGCAAAATAGATGGAACCTTTTCAACTCGGGGTTCGTCTGTATGTATGAGCGGATAATTCCAGCATTCAGGAAATCCTGCCAACGACAACAAACATAAGGACTGACAAGGAGGAACAGAAATGAACAGAGTGAAGGGACTGGCAGTCGCCATCGGAATCTCGGCAATCGCGCTGTTCGCGGTTGCATGCAGCAACGGAGAAGCGGCCACCGTCGGAGAAACCCAACAGCCACAACCGGCGTCACCGGCGGTCACGGCGCCATCTACCCAGACAATTCTTCCAGTTGGAGCGCCCGTGGCTCCGGCCAAGTCCGGACCGGTCGCGGCGGCTCAGGCTGTGAGTTCAGTGGCAAGCTCGCCAAGCCTCAGCGGCGCTCCGATGCTCCAGACCACCTCCGGAAACTCCGGGATTTGGGTGTCGGGCCAAGGCAGCGTGACCCTGGAGCCTGATCTCGCGATGCTGAACCTGGGAGTCGAGACCACCGACAAAACCGTGGCGACCGCCAGGGCTGAAGCCGCCACAGCAATGGCCGCAATGGTCACATCCCTTAAAGGAAACGGCGTGGCGGAAATTGACATTCAGACCCAGTTCTTCAACATCTCCCCGCAGTACCAGTGGACTGAGGTATTCGAGAACGGAATTCCCACCAACAAGCAGGTCCTGACAGGATACCGGGTCACGAACACTGCGGCGGTCAAAATTCGTGACATGGAGAACGTTGGCCCCATCATGGACGATGTCGCGGCGGCTGGCGGCGATGCGACCCGGATCAATGGCATCAGCTTCACCGTCGAGGACACATCACCGCTGATGGTGTCCTTGCGCGAAGAGGCAGTCAACGACGCGATAGCAAAGGCCAACCAGTTCGCGGCCCTCACAGGCGTCGGTCGGGGCAGTCTGGTGTTCATCTCGGAGAGCACCGGTGGCGCTCCTCAGGTCAAGGCATTCCCGGAGGCAGACTTCGCGATGGCGGCATCGAGTTTCGCCCCGTCCACCAGTATCAGCGGAGGCGAGCTTGAGATTACCATGAGCGTTCAGGCGGTCTTCGCCATCCAGTAGATGTCCGGTGATCCAATAATCTAAAATGGGCGGACATGAGTCCGCCCATTTTGTTTCCATCAGTAAGGGATGATTTGTCGCGAAATAGGTTGACGTCGCAATCCCGGGACAACGCGATATGGAATGTCCGAAACTTGACCAAATTGCGGCTTAATGAGTTGTCGTTGGGGTCACTTACAATTGCATAAAACCAAGTGGCCGAACGGACCAAGTCGCCACGCACACCGAGGTACAAGATGGTTGTTCTCAGCGACCACACAATAAAACAGGAGATGGATGCAGGACGCATAGTCATCGACCCGCTTGGCGATGGTTGCATACAACCCGCAAGCGTCGATTTGCGGTTGGACAAAAAACTGCTGAGGTTCATTCCAGATCGGTATTCGTTTATTGATGTGAGGAAACCTCTGGACGACTTGACCGAGGAATTCCAGATCGTGGACCCGTCAGTCCCTTATCTTCTTCAGCCGAATGAGTTTCTACTGGCGTCAACTTTAGAGTACATCGAGCTTCCGGCAGACATAGTCGCAAGGTTGGAAGGCAAAAGTTCTTTGGGCAGGCTTGGGCTCCTCGTCCATGCCACAGCGGGATACATCGACCCTGGGTTCAAAGGACAGATAACCCTGGAAATAACCAATGTGGCGAACGTTCCAATCACTCTTTACGACGGAATGAAGATCAGCCAAATATCGTATTTGCGTATGTCCACGCCAGCGGAGTTCCCATACGGGAGCGCCAAGCTAGGCAGCAAATACCAGGGACAAACCGGGCCGACCGCGACGCAAATTCACAGGAATTTCACCGACCCACACAACGACTCACGTCAGAGCGGGCCTCGCCCCTATCCGGACCAACCAACAAAGCTAAGGGGATGGCTAGAATCCAGTCCGTACCAGGGCGACATAACGAAATTTGCCAGAGTCATGGAGGTTCCAGTCAAGACCGTCGAAGATTGGGTTTACGGTCGAAACTCGCCCAATGCGGTTAACTCCGCGAAAATATATGAAGTGACAGGGCTCAACCAGTATGCCTCGAACCAGGAGGGACAGCAACAATCATTGGATCTGGACGAGAACCCTGAACCGGCGTTATGACTCCCATGCGACGCGCCCTGGAGTTGGCCCGCCGAGCAGTGGGCGTGTCCAGCCCCAACCCGCCTGTTGGCGCAGTGGTCGTGCGAGATGGCGAAGTCGTGGGCGAGGGCTGGACTCAACCTCCCGGACAGGCCCACGCCGAGGTTGTGGCCCTCCAGGACGCCGGCGACCGAGCCAGAGGCGCTACCCTATACGTCACCCTTGAACCTCACAGCTACCACGGTCGAACTCCCCCATGCACTCAGAGGATCATCGACGCCGGAATTTCGGAAGTCTATGCCTCTATCCTCGACCCCAACCCGCAGGTCGCAGGACGCGGAGCGGCGATCCTGCGAGAGGCCGACATTGCCGTTCATTTGGGGGATGGCGAAGACGATGCGCGAGAGTTGGCCGAACCTCACGCCAAACACGTCACCACGGGCCTGCCTTTTGTGACTGTAAAGTTCGCCGCCAGCCTCGATGGCAAAATCGCCACCCGCACCGGAGACTCCAAATGGATCACTGGCGAGGAGTCTCGAGCCTACGTCCACCAACTGCGAGCCGCCTCCGACGCAATCATGGCAGGCATTGGCACAGTTCTGGCCGACGATCCCCAACTCACGGCTCGAAATCCCGACGCCGCCACCCTACCCCACCAGCCATTGAGGGTCATTGTCGATAGTCGGGGCCGGACGCCCCTGAATTCCCGTCTGTTAACTGAGCCTGGAGAAACTCTGATCGCCACTGCTGATTCTGGGCTGGAAATTCCAGGCGCGGAGGTCGTGTCCATGCCTGTCGATGACGGAAGAGTTGATCTCTGCGCTCTAATACAGGAACTTGGGCGTCGAGAGATTACCAGTCTATTCGTCGAAGGCGGAGGGACGCTTATCGGCTCGCTGTTCGATCTTCGGCTTGTGGACAAGGTCGTTGCATTCGTGGCGCCTTTGATCATCGGGGGCCAGACGGCGCCCTCTCCCGTGGGAGGTCAAGGCTCCGAGCGCATGGCCGACGCCCTGCGTCTCAGTCGCGTCAAACTTCGGCAATTCGGAGACGATGTGGCCATCATCGGGTACTGTGAGGCGTAATTTCGAAATAGCCTGATCAGAAATTCCACTTCGACGCTCAGCGGTGGTATAGTCTAAGGCATCAACGCAAGACGCCTCGAAAGGACCAGGTGATCAGGAACATGCTTCCCAAGGTATACATCGATGGCCATGTCGGCACGACCGGACTGCGCATCCGCGATTGGATGGCAGACCGAACAGACGTTGAGTTGGTGACTCTGCCCAACGATCTGCGAAAAGACGCCGATGCCCGTCGAGCCACGATCTTGGAGTCCGATGTAGCAGTCCTGTGCCTGCCCGACGATGCCGCTCGCGAGGTGGCAAGCTGGACCGAAGACTCTGACACGCGACTCATCGACGCCAGCACCGCCCACCGAGTCGCCGACGACTGGGTGTACGGCCTGCCTGAGCTCCACTCAGAACAGCGTGACTCCATTATTCAGGCACAGAACGTCTCCAACCCTGGATGCTATCCTTCTGCGTTCGTGCTATTGACGCGCCCGCTCATTGACGCCGGGTTGGTCTCGGAGGATGCGCCATTTTCGATACATGCTCTTTCGGGCTACTCTGGCGGTGGCCGTTCGCTTATCGAGAAGTGGGAGGACCCGGACATCGGGCTGGAATCGCTTCCATACGAGGCGCCCTACTCTCTCGACAAGATGCACAAGCACATCCCAGAGATGGTGAAGTACGCCAACCTGTCCTCTGAACCGCAATTCGTGCCCTCAGTCGGCCCGTTCCGCTGTGGCATGCGGGTAGAGGTCCCGGTCCACGAGTCGCTGCTCTCTCAGGGCGCCGACGGAGCGAAGGTTTGGGAAGCTTTCCACAAGCTCTATGAGGACGAAACATTCGTCAAGGTAGCTCCAATGGCAGAACCCGGAGCCGTGGACGAGTGGAGCTTCGACCCGCAGTCCTGCAATGACACCAACCTGATCGAACTGCACGTCGTGCCTCATCCCTCCGGGCACCTGTTGTTGGTCGCGTTGCTGGACAATCTGGGCAAGGGCGCCAGCGGAGCGGCGATTCAAA
>JASLRP010000263.1 GCA_030743915.1 SAR202 cluster bacterium
GAAAAACTGGTTCATCAGCATCTTGGAAGCGCTGCCCAGAAGTCGCTGGCCCACACGGGCAATCACGCCACTGACCCGAGCGTCGCCAATGATGTCGATCTGGGTGTCGCCGTTTACGTCGCTGAAGGTGAATGCGCCCTCGCCCCGAACGGTGCCGCCTCTGCCTTTGCCCTCCACAAGCATCGTGAAGGACTCGAGATCAACCTTGTCCTGGACCGTTACTCGACCATTGTAGTTGCCGGTCATGGCCGCGATCTTGATTCGCATCGAGATATCGAAGGTGTCAGGGCCAATGCTTTCGCACTGTTCAGAGCCTGGGATACACGCTGCAAGCACCTCTGGAGACAGGAGCGCGTTCCACACCGTTTCGCGGTCTGTGTTGAACGTGTATGAGCCTTCTACTTTCACGAAAGAGTCCCCTTTACTGTTAGGCAATCGGTGTTCCTAAATCTACCATACGTCAAGATTGGACGCCAAACTTGAACGAGTGTAGCCCTCACAAATGTTTGCTGTTATAATCCGACTGCCTCAGGCGGGGCACGACTAATTTCCGATCTGTTTGCGGAGGCATCTTATGGGACAGGAAATCACTTTAACCGTGAATGGCGCCACCCACACCAGTGAAGTGGAGCCACGACTTCTACTAGCTGACTATCTCCGAAGCGTTCTCGATCTCACAGGAACCCACGTTGGGTGCGACACATCAAACTGCGGGGCTTGCACGGTCAGCCTCAATGGCGACGCAGTTAAATCATGCACCGTGTTCGCTGTTCAGGCGGACGGGGGCGAGGTCACGACCCTCGAAGGTCTGGCTTCCGCTGATGGCACGCTTCACCCGATTCAAGAAGGATTTTGGGAGATGCACGGACTTCAGTGCGGCTTCTGCACTCCTGGGATGATCATGTCGGCCCACGACCTGCTGGCAAAGAATCCCAACCCCACACAGGCCGAGATCAGGGAAGGGCTTGCCGGAAATCTTTGCCGCTGCACCGGCTATCACAACATTGTGCAGGCGGTGGAGTTTGCCGCAACGAAAATGAGTTCCGGCTCTTAAGCCCTTAATCCCAATCTGAACAGGAGGCCTTGATAAATGGTTGCTTCAAGTTTCGACTA
Organism: SAR202 cluster bacterium; assembly: GCA_030743915.1. Taxonomy (GTDB): domain Bacteria; phylum Chloroflexota; class Dehalococcoidia; order Lucifugimonadales; family UBA1123; genus UBA1123. The sequence goes on from JASLRP010000263.1 coordinate 1,114, forward strand.
TCATGCTCCCACATCGGTGGCTGACGCGCTGGCGCTTCTCGATCAGCATGGCGAGGACGCGAAGTTGCTGGCAGGCGGACACAGCCTGATTCCTCTGATGAAAACCCGACTGTCTGAGCCGTCAGTGCTCATCGACCTGGGCAAGATAAGCACGCTTTCTTATATCAACGAGCAGGATGGCGGCCTGGCCATCGGCGCGTTGACGACATATTCCGAGATCGCCGCGAGCGCATTGGTCCAGTCAAACGCTCCGGTATTGGCAGACGCCTCCGGCCAGGTTGCAGACAACCAGGTACGCAACCGTGGCACGATCGGAGGGAGTCTCTCCCACGCGGACCCCGCTGGAGACTTGCCGGCAGTGGCCTTGGCTCTGGGAGCCGAATTGAAGACCAGCTCCTCAGGCGCCCATCGAACGATCAGCGCTGACGATTTCTTTGTTGACCTTCTCACCACTGCGCTGGCGCCCAACGAGATCCTTTCCGAAATCGCGATCCCGGCGCTGCCTGCTGGGACTGGCACCGCGTATGTGAAATTCGCAAACAAAGCATCCCGCTACGCTGTGGTGGGTGTTGCGGCAGTGGTAACCGTTGGCTCTGATGGGTCCTGCCAGAGCGTTCGCATAGCCATCACCGGCGCGGGTGCGAAGGCGACCCGGGCCGCAGGCACTGAAGCCGCGCTCGTTGGCTCGAATCTCGATGACGCGGCCATCCAGGCCGCCGCATCTCAGGCCGGAGAAGGCATCGAGTTCAACCAAGATGTGCACGCATCCGCGGAGTATCGAGCGCATCTAACAACAGTGTACGCAGGTCGGGCAATCCGAGCAGCGGTGGAGAACGCTTCATAGTCAACTAATTCGGCCGGACAATTGAATAACAATCGAAGGGATAGCCCAGTTCTGTGGCTGTCCCTTTTTTTGTGAGATTTACCGGGCCGGTCGGCGCATGGAACCGCACGGATTTCGCCCCAAATCGAATTTGGAGCCAATTTGGCCCGAAAACATTATGGCAACTCTTTGATACCGCAATTTTCCGTTTGGCAACTCACGCCTGAGTCAGGCATGGCAACCGTTTGGCAACTACCCATGTGGCAAAGTATGCGTATCACAGCCACGAGCGCATATACAAACCACCTGAGGAGGCATTTTCATGCAACGGTTCAACAAGATCAAATGGCAAGTCCTGTACGCCGGTCTCACGATTCTCGCCTTGGCCATCGCCGCCGGAGCGCCTGGACAGTACACCACCCCAGGCTAGACATACACGAAATTTTTGACAGAATGACCTGGGTGCGTTTGCACGACCCAGGTTATTTTGTTTTTGTCAATCTTGACTGACTGGTTTCTTGTATGGCCGACCCGAATATGACACCGAATACCGACGCATCACACATTGGACTGAAATTCGGATGGGTGATGTTTTTGGCGTTGGGAATTCAGGTCCTGGCCGTCGGATTCATAAACGAGATCAGCTTCGATGCGGCAAGAGCGCTGCTGGTGGCGTCCTACGTCGTTCTGTTTCCAGCAGTGTTCATGAACATCAAGAGGCCCGGACTTGGGCTGGTGATGGTTGGCCTCGCTCTCAACTTCATTGTCATTGCGGCCAACGGCGGGGCAATGCCCATTGACCCTGCTTCGCTTGGGGCATCAACGGACGAAGTTGACGCATTGTCCAGTCAGTCTGGATTCCTGCCAATTACAAAGGACGTGGTTCGGGTTGGCGATGATGTCAACCTCAGAATTCTGAGCGACATATTCCCGCTTCCAGGGCCATTGAGAGTTGCTTTCAGCATCGGAGACGTGTTCATTCTGGCCGGCATATTGATGTTCGCATTTGCGCCACTGTGGCCTCGAAAATGGTCGATCCGCAAATGAGTTAACTGGGAAATTTTGAGCATCGCGACTAGGTTTAGGCCGTGGTTTCGAAATACCCTCTCAACTTCTCCAACGCAGTTTCGTATCGGTCTCTCGGCGACGAGCCGTATGAGATGCGCAGGTAGTTTGACCACCTCTCTCCGAAGGCGCTGCCTGGAACCGTGAGAACTCCGGAAGTCTCCAGAATGTCCCAGGATAGTTCACGTTCTGGCGGTTGGAAGTCTGACCTCACGAAGGCGAACAGCGCTCCGCTGGTGCGCTCCCAGTTCAGGGCTGGAATTGCGTCGATTGTATCGGCCAGCAGTCGTCTGCGCTCCTCAAGCTCCTGAGTGTGAAGCCGGGTGAATGTATCGAACACTCCCAACGCAGCCGTGGCCGCAATCTGAGACACAATCGCCGCGCAAATGGCCGTGGCGTCCTGCACTTTGACGGCCTGACTGAGGATGTCGGAGTTTCCGACGATATATCCCACGCGCCATCCAGTCATTCCAAAGGTCTTCGAGAAACTGCCGAGGGTGATCACGTTATCGGCAACGTCGGAGATGGAACCGGGAGAGAACTGCGTCGAGTCGTCGAAGCAGAACGTCTCGTACGCCTCGTCGCTTATCAGGTATATTCCACGCTTTGCGGCGAACCTTGCGATGCGCTCGATCTCCGAGGGATCATAGACCGTGCCGGTGGGATTGTTGGGCGACGTGACCACTATCGCCTTTGTCCTGTCTGTGACTGCCTGTTCGACGTCGCTGACACGCATCTGGAAACCATCCTCCTCACTCAGAGGAATCTCGGCCACTCGACCTCCCGCAAGCTCGATAGCCATGTGATGGTTGAAGTAATACGGGGCGGCGATTGCCACCTCGTCACCGGGATTGAGCATGGTCAGCATCGTGACCATGAACGCCTGATTGGAGCCCGGCGTAATCATGATCTGACTACCAGGGTCGGCGGATATCCCGTTGAAACGCGCCAGCTTTTCGGACAACGCCTCTCGAAGCTCCGGAGTTCCTGCGTCGGGGCCATAGACGTGCATCCTGGGCATTGCACGCAGACCATCGGACACTGCGTCCAGCATTTCTCCAGGAGGCCCGAAGAACGGGACGCTCTGACCCAGACTCGTGACATCGCGGCCCTGGGCGAGAAGCTCGGCCATTCGTGTGTTGAGGGCGTCAATCGGCGGCATCACTACCGAGCGCACGCGGTTTGGTATGGTCATGTATCGTTCCTGAGTGTGACTGTTCGAGATTGCCAGGCGGCCACATTGTACACCGGAACGAGGAGGGTTATGACGGGCTGCCCCTGTTCCTTCTAGGGCTGCTTCCCGGTGTCAGCGGCCAGTCGCGCCACCGCCTGCCTGCGGAGTTCGTCCGGGTCCCCGTTGAGGGCGGCTTCCAGGTCGGAGAAGTTGGCGCCGGGGTTCTGCCCTTTGATGGAGTTGAGTAACCCGAGATATCGCTCCTCCAGTTCGTTGTCGATATTCGCCAGGACTTTCAAGCATGACAGAATGCCGATAACGTCGTTCAATCGCGCAAACGCGTCCAGCTGGCCCTGAACGCTCAGCCCATAACCGAGCATATCCGCTTCTCTGGGAAGGACCTGGAGGCTCGCCTCGAAGGCTAGAGCGGCCTCGCGCGGTCGGTCGTTGCGCATGTGGTGCCTGCCCAGGTAACCGTGATCGGCTCGCACGCCCATCATTTCCTGTATCTCGGTGTGCATGTCCAGGGCTTGCTGCAGCATATCCTCGGCTTCCGTTTCGTCGTTGCGCAGTGAAGCGAGATACCCAAGCACCTGGAGAGTGTTGGCGAGGCCGAGGTTAGCCTGAATGTCGCGATAAATGGGGAGGGCCTGATCGTACAACTCTCTGGCCTCCTGGAACCGGCCCTCCAGGCGTTCGAGGTCTCCCAGGGCTTTCAGCGTGTTGGCGAGGCCGAGGCTATCCTGAATGTCGCGGTATTTGGGTAGAGCCTGTTGGTAGCGCTCCCTGGCATCCTGCAACCGTTTCTCTCGCGTGTCGAGGTCTCCCAGCGCCCTGAGCGCGTTGGCGAGTCCAAGGTCATCCTGAGATCGCCAAATATGGGCAGAGCCTGTTCGTAGCGCTCTCTGGCGTTCTGGAACCGATTCTCTCTCGCGTCGAGGTCTGCTAGAGATTTCAGAGTGCTGGCCACGCCGAGGTCATCTTGAATGTCGTTGTATATGGGTAGAGCCTGGTCGTAGCGCCCTCTGGCGTCCTGTAGTCGGTCCTCGCTCATGTCGAGGTCTCCCAGGGCTACGAGAGTGTTGGCGAGTTCGAGGTTGTCCTGACTTTCACTGTGAATGTGTAGAGCCTGTTCGTAGCGCTCTCTGGCGTCGTTTTGTTGATCTTCTCTCACGTCGAGGTCTCCCGGACTTTAAGCGTGTTGGTGTTGAACTCGGCCCAGAAATGGGGCTGGGCATCCGCGTGCTACGATAAATTTTACGGCGACCATTGCACGAACACCTGATTAATGTTGTTGACGATGTGACAGCATTGTAACCCCGCGATGGAATGCCCACAACGAAGGAGGCGTTAGCTCAGCACAAGATCAGCCACACGCTGAGCGGCGGCGCCGTCCACGCTCAATGATCTCTTCAATACAACCGATAGACCGTCGAGCGGGCCAGCCAGTTGCTCGGTCAACTGCTCAGAAGTGTTAACTTCATAGACGCCACCCAAGATCGTCATCGGACTGCCTCCAGCCTCGCGGCGCAAGTCGTAGATATCATCGCCGTGGATGATGCTTATGGATGGGATGTCCAGCAGGGATGATTTCATGAGCATGGTGGAGTAGTGGGATATCGAGACGTCGGCGCCGTGCAACACTTCGTCACTGGTCAGATTGGTTTGGATTAGTCGGTTGCCTGCGTTGGCGAGTATCGAAGCGTACTCGCGCTCATCCCGTGGGTGAGGAGAGAACACAAGTCGGTCATCGGCGCCCATCGCATTGACAACCCAGCCCAGCGTCTTGGGGTCGTTGGGCGTGTCTCGTCGAGCGACAGCCTGGCCGAAATACATCATCAGGCGTTCATCCGTGACGCCTAGAGATTTGCGGACCGTCTCTCGCTGATCGGGCGTCGCGTTGGTGAATCTGTCCATGTTCGGATTTCCCGTGACGACGATTCGGTCCAAATCCGCGCCCCTTTTGCCCATGACGTCCCTGGTGATCCGATCGAGGACCGCGTATCGGCCGGCAATGACACCTGTTTCGCGAGCGTACCACGCTTCCCAGGCCTCGACCAACTGAATAGAGGGGACGCCGTGTCGCGCCGCGCCTGCCACCAATGCGTCTTCAATGGCAACGCGCTTCCCTGTTGCGTCCACGGAACATCCCACCAACACTCGGTCCGGGTCGAATCTTTCAAACAATCGATCCGCGTAGGCGTCTTCAATGGACACGACGTTCTCGACGCTCCCCAACTCGGTCATCTCGATGTGGTCGAGCCCCATCTGTCGAAACTTGGTCGCCGACCCACCGTGGACTAGGGTTTCCGGCGTGTCGTTGCGCATTCCGATCAGCGTGACGGCATGTCCTAATTCTCTAAGATGTCTCACGACTGGAGCGATGCTTTCGGCCGGCCCTGGATGACGGGCAGCGGCGAGGATTTTCATGAGCTCCACCTGTTGATTGTCTGAGGCCTACATTTCAATATGCGCACCTGAGATGGGCGGTCGAAATCCAAAGGTATAGTTGGGGTATAGAAAATTGACCTAGAACTGAGTAACTTGGTCAAACACTGTTGGTAAGATACCGTCCTACAACACATTCGTGCGTAACCAGCCTATACAATTGGACCGGAAGGCTGACGAACGTGTTCATCTTGAGACACGCCAGTGACACTGAACATGCCTCCAAGAACTTCGCATTGAGCCGATTTCGGAACTCCTGACATACGCCATGAACCGGACTGGAATATTCAGCCGATTGATGGCGGATGGTTCCAATTGGCGGTGGTCGGGATTCCGAACCTCTTGGTTCTAATTGCCTTCGGATGGCAACTCGACGTGTTTGCCATTCAGTGTCGCAGTGCTGTGGAGAGGGACCGCGGTCTCCACCAACCGCTCGGCGTAGCAACCTGCCTTGGCGAGTCGTATCACTTCCAGCACCGCCTCTTCCGACTCATCTGACTCGATGTCGAAGTGAGTGCGGACCTCGTTCCACCCGCTCACAACCGTTCCTTGCAGAACAGAACCTCGGAGCCAGTAGTCCATCTCGACATGGACCTTCGCGCTTGTGATTCCCAGTTTTTTCATGGAAGCGTACCGCTTCACCTGGGTGAGCAGTCAAAATCCGACGCCCATAGCGATGTAGGTCAAGGGCGGCGGGTAGTTGTCGTCGCCTCCCATGCGTTCCGGTTCATCGCAGAACACTTCAAAATGCTGTCTTGTCCCTCGGTGCAGCATCTTCTCAACGTGTTCCACATCGACAGCTACGGTGCTGTTTGAGCCAGCGCGAGGAAGTTCCTCGCCATGCACAGAAGGCGCAATATCACTAGGCATATGTCGTAATTACCCCCGTCAAGTTGGAATCTAGGCTATCGAGTATATCAGTTGTTACGGACTGGAGGGCGGGCCTGCCAGATACTCGCTCATGGGCTTGATGTTGTAGTCGACACCGCTGCCTGCCATGCTCTCTACGGCGGCACGGGCGGTGTCCAGGGACGTGAAACAGGGTATGCGAGAGTCCACGGCGGCGCGGCGGATGTGGAACCCGTCCTGCAGGACTTCACGGTCGCCGGTGACAGTGTTGACCACGGCGTCCACAGAGCCGTCCAGGATGACGTCTATGACGTTCGGATGGGCGGCCAATCGCCTGGAAATGCGATGCACCTCGACATCCAGATCGAGCCCTTCAATCAGGTCAGCGGTGCCTCCAGTGGCGTAGAATACGTACTTGGCGCTGGCCAGGTCACGTATCATCTGGACGGCTTCGGCCTTGTCTCGGTTTGAGATGGACAGCAGAATCTTGCCGGCTGGCGGCAGAGTCATTCCGGCGGCCATGAGGGCCTTGGCGACTGCCGGGCGAAACTCGTGGTCGATTCCCATGACCTCGCCGGTGGATTTCATCTCAGGGCCGAGGTAGGTATCGACTCCCGCCAGCTTGGACATTGAGAACACCGGAGCTTTGACACCCACCAGCTTCTGACGCTTGAACAAGCCGCCTTCGTAGCCTTGATCTTTGATGCTCTTGCCCAGCATGGCTTTGATCGCCAGCTTGACCATGGGAACCCCGGTGACCTTGGAAATGAAGGGGATGGTCCGGCTGGAGCGAGGGTTGACCTCGATTACATATACCTCGGTTTTGTGTCCGTTGTCGCCCGAGTCGGTCCTGGGACTGCGATAGGCAGGGCCGCCCACTACCACGTACTGGATGTTCATGAGTCCTCGAACGTCCAGTTCCAGGCCGATTCGAGTCGTGTAGTCCACGACGGCCTCGACTTCGGATTCGCTGAGCGTCAGGCCTGGATAGATAGCCATTGAGTCGCCACTGTGGACGCCGGCGCGCTCGACATGTTCCATGATGCCAGGAATCAGAACGGTCTCTCCGTCGCAAACGGCGTCAACCTCAACCTCGCGGCCCTCAAAATACTTGTCGATCAGGACCCGGCGGCCGAGTCCGGCCTCAAATGCGCGGCCCATGTAGCGAACAAGCTCGGTGGCGTTCTGGACTATCTCCATCGCCCGCCCGCCCAACACGTAACTGGGACGCACCAAGACGGGATATCCGATCTCCTGAGCGACGTTCAATGCCTGCTCAAGGGTGGTGACCGCCGCGCCCGGTGGGTTGGGGATTCCGACTCTGCCAAGAAACTCCTCGAAAAGGTGGCGGTCCGAGGCTATGTCGATGGACTGAGCCGTGGAACCAAGAATCGGGAGGTTCGCCTTGTCCAGAGACTGGGATAGGTTGATGGCAGTCTGGCCTCCGAACTGGACCATCGTCGGTGGCACTTCAACGTCATTAGTTTCTGTCAGAATAGCCTCGTTCTCCAGAATGTCGCGGACGCTTTCTTCATCCAGAGGCTCGAAGTACAGCCTGTCGCTGGTGTCAAAATCGGTGGACACAGTCTCTGGGTTGGAGTTGGCCATCACGCTCTGGATACCCTCCTCCTGGAGCGCCCAGGCGGCATGAACTGAGCAGTAATCGAACTCGATTCCCTGCCCGATTCGAATTGGCCCGCTGCCGAGAACGATAGCCTTTGATGCCTGGATAGGCGTGGCCTCGTTCTCCTGTTCGTACGTGCTGTAGAAGTACGGCGTCTGGGCTTCAAACTCGGCGGCGCAGGTGTCAACCATCTTGTAGACAGGGCGTATGTCCCACTCGCGCCGTAACTTCCGGGTTTCCTCTGCGCTGCGGTCTGTCAGAATGGCGATCTTCTCGTCGCCGAAACCGAGCCGCTTGGCCTGCCACATCAGATGCGGCTTGAGGGTTTCTGAGAGGAGGCGTTGTTCCATGCTTGCGATGCGGTTAAAAGCGCGGGTGAACCAGGGATCTATGCCTGTGATGCGCGACAGTTCCTCCGGCGTCATTCCTCGGCGTAGGACGGCCATCAGAGACCAGAGTCGTTCGTCGGTCGGTTCCATTGGGATTTTTGATGTCGAACCGTTCTCGTTCCAGTCGGAGTCCTCCCAGAGAAGGGAGCGATTGGTGATCTCCAGCGAGCGCACCGCCTTTTGAAATGCAGCTTCGAAAGAACGGTCAATCGCCATGACCTCTCCGGTGGCCTTCATCTGGGTCCCGATGGTCCGGTCGCCGCGAGGGAATTTGTCGAAAGGCCATCGAGGGATTTTGACTACACAGTAGTCCAGGGCTGGCTCGAAGGCGGCCAGCGTCTGTTGCGTCACGGCGTTGGGAATTTCGTCCAAACGCTTGCCCACGGCGATTTTGGCGGCGACACGGGCAATGGGATATCCGGTTGCCTTGGATGCCAGGGCAGAACTGCGGCTGACCCGAGGGTTGACCTCGATTATGTAGTAGGGACTGTCGGAGCGCCCGCCGCCAGGCAGGGTTTCGGCGACTTCGGTCCCAGGCTCCAGAGACATCTGTATATTGCATCCGCCCTCGATTCCCAAGGCTCGGATGATCTTCAGGCTCGCCGAACGGAGCAACTGATACTCTTTGTCAGAAAGAGTTTGGCTGGGAGCGACCACGATGCTGTCCCCTGTGTGGACGCCCATCGGGTCGATGTTCTCCATGTTGCAGATGGTGATGCAGTTGTCGGCAGAATCGCGCATCACCTCGTACTCGATCTCCTTCCAACCCACCAGGGATTTCTCCAGCAGCACCTGGTCGATGGGACTGGCTGCGAGACCGCTTTTTACGATCGTGTCGAACTCTTCTTTTGTGTTGGCGATTCCTCCGCCTGTGCCGCCGAGGGTGTAGGCGGGTCGAATGACCAACGGCAGACCGATGGTGTCCATCGCGTGGTATGCCTCATCCAATGACTCCACTATCTCGCTGGGCGGAACAGGTTCCCCGATGTCAGTCAGAAGGTCGCGGAACAGCTCGCGGTCCTCGGCGTTTCGGATCGTCTGAAGGGGAGTGCCCAGCAGCCGGACGTTGTATTTTTCGAGAATTCCAGCGTCGGCGAGTTCCACGGCCAGATTAAGTCCGGTCTGGCCTCCGAGAGTCGGAAGTATGCCGTCGGGTTTTTCGGTGGCGATTATGCGCTCCAGGACTTCGATCGTCAGAGGTTCGATGTACACGAAGTCGGCAATGCCTTCATCGGTCATGATGGTGGCGGGATTGGAGTTCACCAGAACAGTGGTGACGCCCTCTTCACGGAGGGCTTTGCACGCCTGTGTTCCGGCGTAATCGAACTCGGCGGCCTGCCCAATGACGATGGGGC
>JASLRP010000264.1 GCA_030743915.1 SAR202 cluster bacterium
CCAGCGGAGTTGTCTTCCCCTGGAGCTTCGTCCTCATCAAGCTCTTCGGCCTCCGGCGCGGGTTCAATCTTGATTAGTTTTTCATGACTCTCAAGATGGTCTAGATAGAGTATGCCGTCGAGATGGTCAACTTCGTGTTCCAGCGCCTGCGCCAAAAGGTCTTCAGCTTTGAACTTCACGGTATGAGATTCATGGTCTAACGCTCCGAATCTCACCCACACCGATCTGGTGATTATCCCTCTGTACCCCGGGACGCTCAGACAGCCTTCCTCTACTTCCCGCTCGCCGTCACGTTTCAGTATCTCCGGATTGATGTATATTCGCGCTTCATCGTCCTCCGGCGTTCGGATAACGATGAGTCGTTGCAACTCCCCGACCTGGTTTGCGGCCAGCCCAACGCCACCGGCGTTATCCATGGTATCCACCATATCAAAGGCCAGCTTCAACAATTTCTTGTCAACGCTCCTGACTTTTCGGGCGCGCTTTCTGAGAAGCGGATGGGGTAGCTCCAAGATTGGCAATAGCGACAATTCACGCTCCTGAGGCGCAGACTGGTCTGATATAATTCCGACGGTTTCGATTAGAAATTATAGCTTTGCGCAGCAATAGGTGTAAAGCTGAGCCACCATACGGCAATATTTCACGAGATGCGGCTCACTGCCCCTGGGCAATATGATCTGAAAACTGTCACCTTCAGTGTCGCGAGGATGAAGAATGCGTGTACTGATATCCGGGTCCTCTGGATTCATTGGTTCACCTTTGGTGAGGCATCTGAGGGCTTCAGGGCACACGGTGACCAGGCTGGTCCGGTCCACCTCTACCGGCGAGGATAGTTCCATCACTTGGGACCCGGAGCGGGGCGAAATCAACACAGCAGACCTGGGCGGATTCGATGCCGCAATTCATCTTGGCGGCGAGAACATGGCCAATCGAAGGTGGTCTCAGGCGCAGAAGGACCGCATCCACAACAGCCGGATCGACAGCGCTCGGATTCTGACCGAAGCGTTGCTGGCCTCGCCCAATCCTCCGTCGATTTTCATTTGTGCCTCTGCCTCAGGGTATTACGGCGATCGAGGCGATGAGGTTCTCACGGAAGAGTCGGAGCCGGGAACCGATTTCCTTTCCGGCTCCACCGTCGCCTGGGAGCGCGCGACCGACGGCATCGCCAGCGCCGGCGTTCGGGTGTGCAACCTTAGGTTCGGCCTGGTTTTGGGCGCATCTGGTGGAGTTCTCCAGAGACTGCTCCCCATATTCCGGCTTGGATTGGGTGGACGATTGTCTTCTGGCCGGCAATACACTAGTTGGATATCCCGTCGAGATGTGGTCCGAGCCATAGATCACGTGATGGTTAACGGCTCGATATCCGGCCCGGTCAACGTCTCATCGCCTGTGCCTGTGACCAATTCCGAGTTCACATCTGCCCTGGCAAAAGCCGTGCGAAGACCCGCTCTGTTTATTGTTCCTAGGCTGGCTTTGAGAATCATGCAGGGGGAGGTAACGGACGCCGTGCTGTCATCGGTGCGAATGCAGCCTTCGATTCTGACCAACTCGGGTTTCGAATTCGATCACCCGGACATCGCGAGCGCGTTGGCATGGGCGTTGAACGACCGATGAACGCCTTTCGTCAAACGCCCTGCAATCCGTGGGCCGGGTAGATTATCCGATGGACCGCCTGAACGCTGGCATCTGCGAATGCCAAAGCGTCCTTTCGCACCTGGTCCGGGACCTCCACCTCCCCGGGGTCGAGCAGCGCTTCTACATCATATGAAGAAGCATAAGGCTCTGGGATTTCGGGACCAAACTCTTGCTCAGACATCACCCCGTAGGCCAGCGTCCAGGCTCGCGCCACAGCATGAAGATCGTACCCTCCCCCGCCCAGAGCCAGCCACTTTACCGGTGAAAGTTTCGCAAACTCCGCCACAGCTTCGGCGAAGCCCTGGGCAGTCAGCGCCATGTGGGTTATGGGATCGCGATAGTGCGAGTCTATGCCCAATTGAGTCACCAATGCGTCGGGTTGAAACGCCTCCAGCAATCTCGGAACGACCTCTCTGAATGCATGGAGATAGACATCGTCCGTCGTGTAAGGGTACAGCGGGACGTTCACCGAATAACCGCGGCCAAGCCCAGCCCCAGTCTCTTGAGGAAATCCGGTTCCTGGGAACAGATAGGCCCCAGACTCGTGAAGGGAGATAGTCAACACGGCCCCAGTGTCATAGAAGGCGTGCTGGACGCCGTCACCGTGGTGGCAGTCGATGTCCACATATGCCACACGCATCCCTTCGGCAAGAAACCGTTTGATGGCGACAACCGGATCGTTGAAAACGCAGAAACCGTAGGCGTAATTCGGCATCGCATGGTGGAGACCGCCGGATATGCTGAAAGCGGCGTCTACGTCATCAGAAATCAGCATCTCTGCCGCCTGAACTGCACTGCCGGTGGACAGCATAGCCGCGTCGTACATGCCTTCGTATGGTGGGTTGTCGCCAGGGCCGAAATTGTGGGCCAACGAGTTCACCGAAAGATCGCCAGCGCCGATAGCTTGGACCGCCTCGATATACTCTGGGGTGTGGTAGGACAACACTTCGTTCTCAGTCGCCGATCTGGGCGACACCAATCGTGAATTCTCAAAATCGAACGCGCCATAACTCTGCAACAATTCATGCGTGTACTTCAGCCGGATTGGCCGCATAGGATGGGAGTCGCTGAGAACATGATGAGACATCCGGTCGTCGTACAAGAAGGCGGTCCTGCGAGCCATTGGCGCTCCTTCATTCGTCCTCGGGTCGAGTTGATGGAAGTGAATCGCGACACGCAGACACAACAATCCGACCAAAATTCCAGTTCAAATCAGACCAGGAATGATTTCCACGCGATGGGTATGCGGCAGTTGACTGACCCGAAGGCAGATGCTAAGGCAGCGACAATCTCATGTCGGCCTCGGCCATCATGATTTCGATGCCGAGTTTCTTAGCGATGTGCTTGACCTCTGCGCGAACTTCCTGCTCGTATGGAGGGTTCATGTGTCCGGCGATAACTCTTGGCAGGTAGCCTTTCTGGCGTTTGAACTCGAACAGGGCCTCTTCAAGATAGGCCGGTGTCAGATGCCCAGACTCTATGGCTGTTTGCTCTCCATCATTGCCAAACGTTACCTCAGTCAACAGGATGTCGGGTTCCGCGTGCTGCCAGGCTTCAGAAACTCCCTTGCCTGCATCTCCTGTATAGAACACCGAAACGTCGTTGGTCGAAACCATATATCCGACGGCAGGCACCGCGTGGGGCACGGGAACTGCCTTCACCTTGTAATCGAGAACTTGGAATTCTTCCAGCGGCTCTACCTCGTGCAAAGCGTAGATCGGCTTTTCACGACTGGGAAACTCCAGAAACGGTGGATAAAGACTGCCATCCATCAGCTTGTCGGTGACGAAGTCCAGAGTGTCCTCGATGCCATAAACATCTACTGTGACTCCTGAGTCACGCATTGTGAGTCCGAAGGGCATAAGGTCTCTGATGTGGTCGAAGTGTCGGTGAGTGAGAACGATGGCCCGAATCTTGTGCTGTTCCTCAAAAGATAGAGAACGGGTGAGACCACCCGCGTCCAGCGCCAGAATCCCATCAACAAGATGAGCCTCAAACCGCGTGTCGCGGCTCTCCATGTTGTGGGCGCCTAATATCCGAAGCTCCATACACCGCACTCCGTGTTGACGATTCCGGTAAGCTCATACCTTGACATCCAGGGTCATGCGCCCAGGGCCAATGCCAGTCACACAACTCGTGACCCAGCGCCCTGATTCGAAACTCGGAATATTGTAGCATATGGGTCAGTCTTCATAGATAGCCGGTTCGCGGTCGCGTCTTAACCATCTTACCGTCACCACGGTAGCAGTCACCAACAACGCGCCGGTAATGATGACCGATGTGCCGAAACTTCCAGGATCAATTACCTGGGTGAAAGAGGCGGCAGTGCGCAGTTGAGTTCGCCAGCCAGACTCCAATTGCAGGCTGGTCAGGCCGTACGCTGTTTGAATCGCCTGCTCAATTGGTTGACCATTGTTCAGAGCCGTCAGCATTGCGGACATGCGCTCGGTTCCGAACGTCTCAATCATGAAAGTGACGAGGCTCCACGACTGAGCGTAGAAAATGCGGACATCAGAAG
>JASLRP010000265.1 GCA_030743915.1 SAR202 cluster bacterium
CTTGAATGGCTGATGGAGACCACGCGCATGGCACCTCAAGGCCCATCGCTGGAGTATGCCTTCCCCGCGTTCGTGATACCGCTTACGATCGGCGATTCCCAACGAGATCAGTGGTTCGCGCGCGCAGAATTAGCGGCCGAAACGGTCCTGTCGGCGCCGGTTGATATCCCACTTCTGACGGTGTTTGCCAGACTCGGCCTCGCGTTAATCGCCATCAGGAGCGCCGACGCAGCCAGAGCCAACGCCCTGTATCAGGCGCTGGAGCCGGGCCTGGTTTCGACTCCGATTTCGATCATCTCGTCGCAGAGAGTCCTCGGTTTGCTCAGCCAGGTCGCGGGCAAGCCGGAAGTCGCCATCGGCCATTTCGAGACTGCGCTGTCTGACTGCCGGAAGTCTGACCACGCCTCAGAACTGGCCTGGACGTGCCATGACCTGGCCGCCTTTCAACTGAGTCGCGGCGATCACGCCACCGCGTTGCCTCTTGTTGATGAGGCCCTGAAGACATCCCGCGAGATGAGTATGCAGCCGCTCGCCGAGCGCGCAATGGCCCTCAAAGAGCAGATCGTCGGCGGACACAATACGTCCGATTCCAATCCGCATCGCTTGACAGAACGAGAGATTGACGTCCTGCGGCTCATTACTGACGGCAAAACAAACAACGAGATTGCCGAAGACCTGAGCATCAGCATCAACACAGTCTTCCGACACGTCAGCAACATCCTCTCGAAGACCAACGCCTCCAATCGCACGGAGGCGGCAGCGTACGCCAGTCGCCACCGGCTGCTCTCCTGACTCCAGTTCCTCCCATCGCCTCCCCCCAGCAGATGGTTGATTTCAGTCATCAGCCATCTGGCCCTTCCATCTGTTCCTGATAGTTTCCAGTTATAGCTCGCTTCAACCCGGCCAAGTCTGTGGTTCGAAAAGATTCCTGAAATCGGTGATGTGGAGCCGCAGTCGGTGGAATAGCATCCTCAAGAGGATGCAGCGCTCCAATGTTCGGCTTCGACGAATTGCCGCGTGGCAGGCGCGCACCTGAGTTCCGACTTCGGAGGCGCAGACATGAGTCAACGAGATATCACCCAGACCGCACAACCTCGCCCCGCAGGTTCTGCCCCACAGACGCGTCCACGGCCTCTGTTCGTGGAGACGCTGAGCATCCCGGCGTTCCGCTACCTGTGGTTCAGCAACGGGCTCACCGGGATGGGCGTGCAACTTCGGGCTATGGTGGTTGCGTGGCTGGTTCTCGAAATGACCGGATCGACTATGTGGATGGGCATGACCAACGGACTCCCCACCACTGCGATAGTCATCTTTTCCCTGCTGGGCGGAGTTCTCGCCGACCGGACCAACCGGCGGACACTCTTGATGTGGTCGAGAATCACTCTGGCGGCTTTGTCATTCCTCATGGCCCTGCTTGTCACGCTGGGTCTGATCGAGATTTGGCAATTGATCGTTCTCGTGATCCTCGCCGGAGGATTTAACGCGCTCGACCTGACAGTCTCGCGAGCGTTGGTTTTCGACGTCGTAGGCAAGCAGAAGATTCTGAGCGCGTCATCCATGAACACCATGGCCATCAGCCTGGGAAACATTCTGGGGCCAACCATAGCGGGCGTGCTGATCGCCAGGGCCGGCGTGGACGCCGCCCTGTACCTTCTATTTGCCGCCTACCTAGTGTCGTTCGTCGTACTGATTCGAGTCAAAGGCTCTCAACCAACTGCGCAGCCAAAAAGGGCAAGCATCGCCCGCGATCTGGCAGAGGGGTTCAGATACATCCAGAGCGCTCCAATCATCGCATCCCTATTGGCGTTGGGCGCTCTGGCCCCCATGGCGACGATCTACATCGCAATGATGCCAATCTATGCGCGGGAAGTGTTATCAACCGGCGCCCAGGGGTTTGGCCTCCTGGTGGCGGCCTGGGGATTGGGCGGCATCATCGGCTCGGTGTTCCTCACGGTCAAAGGCGGCAAAGGGCACAAAGGTCTCATCGTATTTGGATCAGGACTGGCGTTAGGAGTCCTGATGATCGGATTCGCCTATTCCCAGGTTTTCCCGATCTCATTCGCCCTGACTGCCGGATTCGGCTTCTTTGCGATGGTGTGGCTGAACAGCGTTAACGCTGTCCTCCAGACGGTAGTGGCCGATGAGATGCGTGGTCGGGTGATCGGCATCTTCACCATGGCGCCCCAACTCATGACCCTGGGATGGCTGCTCGGCGGCGCGATGGAGGTCCTGATGGGAAGCCAGACGACGCTTGTTGTGTCCGGAGGCTTCGTGATCGCTTTTTCCCTGCTCGTCCTCTCCCGCTCGCCTGGCCTGATACGCATCGATTGAGCATCGCAGACGGACCGGTCAGACGCATTTGGTCATTGTGTCAGATGATAACGCTGATTGCCGGCTACGCCTTCAGGATGTCGCGTTTCGACAGGACGCGCTCCATGAGGGGACGCATGCCCAGATCAGTGGAGATTTGCAGGGCTTCTTCCAGCATGGCGGTTGCTTTCTCCGGGTCTCCAGCATTGTCGCGTTCCAGCAGCATGTCGGCATAGTCGTGCAGCGACCAGGCGAGTTCGGGGCGGTATCCTGCATTGCGGCAGAAGGTGAGAGCGTCCTCAAAATGGGATTGAGCGTCACTGAGATTGCCCATCGTCCGGGCCAATAACGCCAGGATACGGTCGGCGTTGATAACGCCCTCGCTCGAGTACATCGAATTTCCGTGAGGTCTCAGGATAGAGTAATGATTGCTGGCCGAGCCAGCATCGCCGTTCTGAATTGCGACGAAGGACAAAGCCAACTCCACCAATGAAATCGCCAGGGGAGCATTATAGACCGTTCTCACAGTGGGGTTCAGATATGTAACGAGGTGTTCCAGCAACTCCGCCTGACCCGAAATTCGAGCCGCCATCGCGATGCATATCGCAGCAGAGACACCTGCAAGGCCGAATTGCTGATTTAGCAATCGATCGATTCTCTCCCTGCCTTCGTCGAAGTTTCCGATCTGATACTCAACTATCACACGGAGGCTGAGACCCGCATTGTCCTGGGGCGCTGCTGACAGCAGCTCATCGGTTATTTTGAGAGCTTCGACCCAATCACCCATCAGGTAGGCCATCCGGGCTTTGCCATTCAACGCTCTTGTGTGCCAGTAGAGGTCGCGAATTGCCTGGGAGAGGACGAGCGCATCATCAACATGCGGTTGTGCTCTGTCGGATTGACCCAAAGATATTAAAGCGTTGGTGGCCCACGTGTACGCGCGCATTGCCGCGACGGGTTCTTCGACCAAGTGAGCCAGCGAGATTGATTGCTGGCACTTTTCGAGCGCGTCTCGCCACTTGATGTGAAACCCGTCCACGTGCCCCCAGATGGCCAGTGTTCGCATCTCCAGGGCGATGTCGTTCTCTGCTCTGGAGATGTCCAGAGCGCTCTGCAATACTTTCTCTGCGGTTCCTAGATCGGTTGATGTAATTCCCAACGAGAACCCGTACGTGGACAGTAGACGGCCTGCCGGATACGAGGCAGTTCGCGCCAGGTTCACGGCGCGGCCAAGAATGCCAGCGAGTTGCCTTACCTCCCAAACAGAGTGCGCGTTCTCAACAAGAGTCACCGCGTTTGCCACATCTCCGACAGTTTCATAATATTCGAATGCGCGAGTTACGCTTTCCACAGTTTCTGATTCTAGAAAAAGTGAAGCCTGGGCGCGGGCCAGGTTCCTCAGGATCGCGGCTGTCTCGCCATCCATATCCTGGCCCTCCTTGGAATCCAATGCCCGGCCAAAGTGAGTCAGGGATTCCTCGTAGGCATAGTTTTCCAGAGCCGTGTTCCCAGCCATGATTGAGTACCGGATCAGTTTTTCCGGCCCGTGGATGGTCTCTGCCTGGGCGAAGTGGTGGACAAGTTCAGCGGCGCGGGACTCCAATTCATTAGCGTATAGCACCTCAAGGGCATCGGCAATCCGAGCGTGAAGTCGCACACGTCTGGTCAGCGACAGTTCATCGATCAACGTTTCCTGTATCAGCGCGTGGGTAAACTGGTAAAAGCCTGCCATCGTAGGCAATTCCTCAATCACCCGCGCCGCCAGTCCCTCCTCCAGAACGTCCAACAGCATGTCCTGATTGAGGTCGTCGATCAGGTTGTCAAGCTGTCCCAGCGTGAACTCGCGACCAACAACGGAGGCGATGGTCAGGGTCTCGTTGCACCGTTGTGACAAACGATTGAGTCTGCGCCCCAACACCTCTCTTACGCCTTCGGGCACGCGAATTTCCCAGGATTCCCGTTCTTGAATGTTCTGAGCAGTCAACTCGCCTTCCTGCGCGAGAAGCCTGACCACCTCGGTCACGAACAAAGGATTGCCTTCTGTCTGACTATGGACTGCCCGCGCGAGACTCTGTGGCGGCTCAAAGCCAGAGGTGACCTGGATGAATCGCGTCACGTCACCAAAAGTGAGACCTCTCAGAACGACCCGCTCAAAAAGCCGTTCACGGGATAACTCGCCCAACGTCTCGGCCAGCGGGTGTTGCCGGTTAAGCTCCACATCGCGGTACGTTCCGATCAGCAACAGCCTTGAGCCTGAAATCTCCCTGGCGATGAACTGGAGCAGCATGAGGGATGGCCGATCAGACCAGTGTAGATCATCCAGAACAAGCACAATCGGGTTTCTGTGAGAAGCGGTCTTCAAGAACGTTGTGATGGAGTCGAACAGCCTGAAGCGCGCCTGATCAGGACTGTCGAGTTGAGCAGGTTTTTGCAAGTCAGGCAGTTGATTTCTGACATCGGAAACGATCTCCGC
>JASLRP010000266.1 GCA_030743915.1 SAR202 cluster bacterium
GCCTTTATCTCTCTACTGGTGGGCGCGGCGTTCCTGCTGGTCGTGGGCCTGGATTTCGTGAGGGTCGAGGGCGACATCGACCGGATGAACAGCATATTCAAGTTCTATCTCCAGGTATGGGTCCTGATGGCGGTCGGGTCCGCGTACCTGCTCTGGAGAATCTTTCACCTTCGGGCGTTCCGACAGTCTTCCGAAAACCGCAGGCGCGGCGGGATGCTGAGATACGCATGGATGGGCGGTCTGACTGTCTTGATCCTCAGCGCGTCTGTCTATCCGGTGATGGGCACTCAGGACAGGCTGAGAGACCGATTCGAAGGCAACGTCACGTCGCTGACTCTGGACGGCGCTGCATACATCGAAGGCCAGACATACCGAGACGCCGAGGGCAATGTTGATCTTGAAGCCGACTTCGAGGGCATCCAGTGGCTTCGGGACAACATCGCGGGGTCGCCGATCATTCTTGAAGCCAACACTCCCACATACCGTTGGGGCGGGCGAGTCTCGATTTACACAGGGCTGCCCAGCGTTGTGGGATGGCAGTGGCATCAGGAGCAGCAGAGGTGGGACTATCGTCCTGATGTGGGCCGCCGAATTAACGACGTTCGCGATATCTACAACGCCACCGACACGTTCGAGGCCCTGGAGTTGCTGAAGAAGCACAACGTCCAATATGTCTATCTGGGGCAGTTGGAGCGTTTCTATTATGAGGAAGATGGAATCGCCAAGTTCAACGATTCGATGAGTCCATATCTTGAGACCGTCTTCACCTCCGCGAACGTGACCGTCTATCGAGTGAAACACGAAAACTTCTAGCAAGGGGGACGTGAGCCGTGTGCCGCAGCATCAAGATTCTCAGAGAAGGAAACACGCCTGTATCGGATGAGGAGATCAGGGCCGCCGCTCTCCAATTCGTGCGCAAAATATCCGGTTATCGCAAACCCTCAAAGGCCAACGAAGCGGCGTTTGAGATCGCCGTGGGCGAGATTTCCGGCGCTTCGTCCAGGCTGTTGGCAAACCTGGAGTATCGGGTCAGAGCGACGCGTTGACACGGGTGTGACGAAGCGATACCTTCCCCATTGAATATCTTGAGTTCATTGGGAGGTTTTGACGCGATGCCTACGAGCTTGACCAATGATCAGCGTGCGAGGCTGGTCGAGTTTCTGGAGCCGTCGAGAATTGTCATGGTGGCGACCATAGGACGAGACGGCATGCCCCAGGTGACGCCCAACTGGTACTTTTTCGACGGGGACCGCGTCGCAATATCCACCACAAAAGACCGGATGAAATACCGTAATCTGTCCCGCGACCCCCGCATGACGGTCTGCATTGCCTCTGAGCCTATGGCGGGTGACTACGTTACGATGTCCGGCCCCGTCGCCATCGACGAGGATGACTCGATATGGCCCACGACTCGCAGCATTATTAGCCGGTACTTGCCTGCGGAAAGGGTGGACGGGATGATCGAAGGCATGCACGCCGAGGGTCGGGTAATTCTGTGGTTAACTCCGGAGAAAGTCACGTTCAGGAGCTAAAGATGCCAGGACAGCGAATTGTCGAAATCAGCGTCACGCCTATCCCCGTCCAACACATCAAAGAACTCAGCAAGGTTGCCTTTGGCGACAACATCGGCACCCACAGCACCGAATGGCTGGTAAGGGCGCGAACTGATGGAGGACTGGAGGGCGTGACCATCGCCAATCGATTCATGCAGCAGTTCACTGGATTCGATAAGTCGATTGGGACGATCCGAGGGTTGGTTCCGTTGCTTCGCGATGTGTTTCTGGGCCGCCGCGTTGACGAATTTCTGGAAGTTTCCGACGGTCGGGTGGTCGGTGTGCACCAAACCTTCAAGGAGGCTTTTTGGGCGCACGGATGGATGAGCATTCTCGCTTTCGACCTGCTGGGGCAAGAGATGGGCGTGTCGTGCATCGAACTTCTCGGAGGTCAAGTCAGAGACCGAGTTCGCGCCTACGACACCACCTTTTTCTATCAGGATATGCTGAACCCTGTGAAGGCGGCGGGACAGGTCGGAGCGGAGGCGGGCGAGTCCCGCGAATATGGGTACACTGCGTTCAAGCTCAAAATGGGCAGGCCGGGACGCTGGTTTGCTCCTCAGGCGGGCCTGGAGCGCGACGTCGAGGTGGTGATGGCTGTGCGGGAGGCGGTGGGGCCCGATGCCAGAATCATGGTGGACGCCAACTTTGGGTACGATGGACGGCTGGACCTGCTGGAAGATTTCATCCGTGAAACCCTTCCTGCCAACCTGTTCTGGATGGAAGAGATGGTCACAGCCGATGTGAGCGACTATCGGGTTATGAGGCGAATGAGGGACCGATTGGGTTCCAATGCGATGCTGGTGTGCGGCGAGGTGGACACCGACCCGCCGAGTCCGGTTTTCGTCGATCTGGTGGAAGCCGGTCTCATAGACGGCTATCAGCCCGATTGCGTTTTGGCTGGATACTCCCGCTGGCAGGCTCTGGAGGAATGGCTGAAACCAACGGACGTGCGTTCGGTCCCTCGAAACTTCGGCAACGCGACTTTTGGCACCAGGGCTGAGCTGGTGTTCGGGGCGGCATCTCAGACCTTCCTGATGCTGGAGGACGAGCGCTTCCTCCCCACCGTGTACGCTGACGACGACGTGTCATTCTCAGATGGGCATTACTCAATCCCATCCGGGCACGGCCTGGGGCTGACGGTTGACGCGGAACGCTTCCAGCGCGAATTCTCGGCAAATGAAATCGATGTTCGTTAGTCACAGAAGAAAATTGCAATACAATTCGAAGGTCGGGTTGCTCTGTGGCTGACTCGGAAGAAAATACTATTCAGGAGCTAAGCTAGTCGTCATGAGAAAAATGCCAGGACAAAGAATCGTTGAACTGAGCGTCACGCCAGTTCCAGTCCAATATCGCAAGGAGTTGGGAACGAACTCTCGTAACGATCCCACTGCGCAAACGCGGACCGAATGGCTGGTGCGGGCGCGCACCGAATACGGTCAGGAAGGCCTGACCATCGCCAACCGGTTCATGAGGGAATTCGACAGTTTCGACTCCTCGGCTGGCACCGTTCGGGGCCTGGTTGCTCTGCTTCGAGATTCGTTTCTTAATCACCGGGTGGATGAATATCTGGAAACGTCTGATGGTCGAGTGGTCGGCGTTCACGAAGAGTACAAACAACTTTTCTGGGAGCATGGTTGGATGAGCATTCTTGCCTTCGACCTGCTGGGCCAGGACCTGGGGATTTCAGCCGTTGACCTTCTGGGCGGGCAGGTCCGTGATCGTGTGCCTGCTTATGACACGACGCTGTACTTTCAAGACATGGTGCACCCGGAGAATGGCGCCGCGCAGGTGGCATCCGAAGCGGCAAAGGCCCACAGCGATGGGTACAACGAGTTCAAGATAAAGGTTGGAAGGCCGGGCCGCTGGATGGCTCCGCAGGCCGGCATGGAGCGCGACGTCGAGGTTGTGCTGGGCGTGCGCGAGGCCGTGGGACCGGACGCGAAAATCATGGTTGACGCCAACTTCGGCTACGATCACAGGCTTGATCTGCTGGAGGATTTCATGCGGGAAACCCTGCCCGCCAACATATTTTGGTTTGAGGAGATGGTGACGGCGGACGTGGGTGACTACCGGGTCATGCGTCGTATCAGAGACAGGCTTGGCTCCGACGCTCTGCTGGTGTGCGGCGAGGTGGACCGCGACCCGCCCAGCCAGGTGTTTCGCGATCTGGTCGATCAGCGACTGATCGACGGATACCAACCAGACTCCGTGTCCGCCGGGTTCTCCCGATGGCAGGCGCTGGAGGAATGGCTGGAGCCCACGGGTGTCAGGTCCATACCCCATAACTTCGGCAACGGCAATTTCGGGACCAGGGCCACGCTGGTCTTCGGGGCGGCCTCACCGACTTTTCTGACGCTGGAAGATGAGCGGCACTATCCCAACGTGTACGCTGATGATGACGTGTCGTTTTCTGATGGCGCTTACTCGGTCCCGTCCGGGCCGGGTCTGGGTCTGAAAATCGACACCGATGCGTACCAGAGCAAATATGCGGGCCACGAGGCGCTTATTACTTTGTAACCCAATTTCGCTTTTGTTCGTATTAGCCTGTCGGGAAACCGGCAGGCTATTTTGTTTTTCGAGACCTGACCAGAACCGGGCGAATCTGCGCAACATGCTTGGTTGTACACGTATATGCCGCTATCTGTAGATTTGGTTGTAGGAAACTGACTGACATGCTTAAAACGTAATAAACCATTTTTGGCACTTTGGTGACAGGTTTTTGGCGATCATGAGCCATGATTGTATTCATAACCGGTTTAGTTCTGAATGTGAGGAATGTTGTTGCGGATTTGATATTTGAAACCCGGAGGGCAGTTCAGGGAG
>JASLRP010000267.1 GCA_030743915.1 SAR202 cluster bacterium
TGTCGTCGTATCCTTGCTCATGGCGTATCCTCCTTTGCTGGATTGTGTTTGTTAGTTTATCCAGCAGGATACGCCACCTCTCTCATCCTCTCCATACACCACTTTCGATCATAACTCTAGGTCTGCTTGTGATCAATCACGACAACCTGCGCGCCGCCCTGGATTGGGCGCTGGATGCGGGCGAGACAGAAACTGCCCTGCGACTTGTGGGAGACCTGGGTTACATGTGGATGGTTCTGCGTCACGTCAGCGAGGGCAACGAGAAAGCCACACGCGCATTCGCTCTTGCTGAACAGGGGAACGCACCGGCTGACGCGATGGCGCCTGCGCTGTTTGCGGCGGAAATCGTGGCCATCCAACTGCCAGATTTCGACCGCGCAATGGCGTACATTGAGGAGAGCATCAGGCTGTATCGAGAAATTCAGGATGACTCCGGATTGGCCAGAACGACCTACGCTCGGGGCGTCATGCCCTGGGCGGTTGGCGAGATAGAGCAGGCAAGCGGAATGCTTGAAGAGGCCATGTCGCTTGATAACCTGAATGCTGACCCCTGGGCCCAGAGTTGGTGCCGAAATCTTCTGAGTTCTATTGCCGCCTCGCGAGGCCAGTATCAAGGCGTGCTGGACACCTTCAGTCAAACCATTCACTCGCTTCAGTCTCGTGGAGACCGCTGGGGAACCGGATTTGCGTTGCTCATGGCTGGAGTTGTAGAAAAAGATCTCGGCAACTACGCCGCCACCTCAGCGCACCTTGAGGAGAGCATTCCCTTGGCCAGGATGTCTGGAGACCGATCTAGCCTGGGCGCGTCGCTGTCTGGACTGGCAACGGTTGCGTGGCTCCAGAACGACCACGACAGAGCTTTGGAACTGCAAATTGAAGGCATAACCGAATACAAAGAAGCGGGCAGCCTCCCAGGAATCTCTTGGGCGGTGGGTTGTCTGCGGGCTGGCATGCGGACTCCGGGAGATGTCTGGTGGTTGCTGGGACTGTATGGCGAGGCGTGGGAGATGCCTGTGGAACTGGCGGCCAAGACCGTCATCGCCGAGAGCCTCTACTCCACCGGGAGAATCGCAAACATCCGAGGCGACCAGGATCGGGCGTCAGACATTCTGAGCCAGTGCCTGACCTTGCATCAGGACATCGGCTACAAGCGCGGTGTCGAGCTTGCCCTTCTGGAGTCGGCCTCCGTCGCCAACGCCAACGC
Organism: SAR202 cluster bacterium; assembly: GCA_030743915.1. Taxonomy (GTDB): domain Bacteria; phylum Chloroflexota; class Dehalococcoidia; order Lucifugimonadales; family UBA1123; genus UBA1123. The sequence continues at coordinate 1,205 of JASLRP010000267.1, forward strand.
CGACCCTCAACGCGCCGCGCGCCTCACGGGAGCCGCCGAAAGCGTGGCCCGAATCACGGTTCCTGAACTCTCAGACTACGAGAACACCGAGTTCCAGCGCGTCATCACCGAGGTTCAGTCCGGCCTCGACGACGAAGAGTTCCAACGTCTGCGAGCCGAAGGCCATGCCATGCCTGTCGAAATCGCCGTCGCCCACGCTCTCAGCGACCCGGCATCGCGTTGATGATAACATTGCCATGCTGAGCGAAGTCGAAGCATCTGGTCAGTCGTGGCGCAACGGTTGTCCCGCGCACGACCTGACCCTTCGTTGCGGCTCAGAGTGGCGAAGCCTACTCCCTGACACCTACCCCAAAGGACACCCATGAGCGACATTTTCATAAGCTATGTTGAAGAAGACTCCTCTGTGGCCATGCAGGTTGGAAACGGACTCCAGACGGCCGGATACTCCACGTGGCTCTACGAACGCGACAGCCTGCCCGGCCCGGCGTATCTCCTCCAGATGGGAGAGGCCATTGAGCAGGCACAGGCAATCGTTATCATCATCTCTCAGGACTCGATGGCCTCTAATCAGGTCACAACAGAGGTGGTCCGCGCCCACGAAGGCACCAAACCCTTCATCCCGCTACTTCACGGAGTCACCCAGACGGAGTTCCAACAGGGCCAGCCTCTGTGGAGGCAGGCCATCGGAGCGTCAACATCCATAGCCATCGACGAGAGCGACATACCCGCGCTGGCAGAGCGCATCGCCCGTGGGTTGGACGCGATGAGCGTTCATCCCAGCGAGTCGGCGGCGCAACCCGTTGAGACGGCGGAATCTCCTCAACCTGCCGAAACCGCGCCGGTACACAATCTGCCTGCTCAGCTGACCAGTTTCATAGGCCGCGAGTCCCAGATTCAGGAGATCAGTGGGTTGTTCGACGACGCCCGATGCGTCACCCTGACAGGCATCGGAGGCGCGGGCAAAACCCGATTGGCTCTGGAGGTAGGTCAGCAGAGCCTGGAGTCCTACCCCGACGGCGTGTGGTTCGTTGACCTGTCGCCCATCACCGACGAATCTCTGGTGACCAAAGAAGTGGCTCAGACCCTGGGCGTTGAGGTGGAATCTCTCGACGAGAAGTTACAGAGCAGCAACATGCTGTTGATGATGGACAACTGCGAGCATCTTCTGGACGCCTGCGCCCAGTCAGCCAGTGGATGGTTGGGACAGGCGCCCAACGTGGACATCCTCGTAACTAGTCGAGAGGCGTTGGGCATCCCTGGAGAGGTCATTCGTCGCATTGCGTCTCTCAGCGTTCCCGACGAATCGAACGTGACGCCGCAGATTTTGATGGACTTCGAGTCAACCCGCCTGTTCGTTGAGCGGGCCTCCAGCACTCACGGCCCGTTTCAGGCAACCGAGGACAACAGCGCGGCAATTGCTCAGATAGTCCATCGACTCGACGGCATACCTCTGGCCATCGAGCTTGCAGCGGCCAGAGCGCGAATGCTGACGCCTGAGCAGATCGCAACTCGCCTTGACGATCGGTTCCGGCTTCTCACTGGCGGGAGTCGCACCGCCATGCCTCGACAGCGAACGCTTCAAGCGGCAATCGACTGGAGCTACCATTCGCTGGAAGACGAGGAAGCCCGGTTGTTCGACAGGCTCTCGGTGTTTCGGGGTGGATTCACTCTGGAAGCCGTGGAGCATGTGGGCGTTGGAGAGGGTGACGACCCGCTCTACGTCATGGACAGCCTGTTTCAGCTTGTGGACAAGTCGATGGTTACGGTAATAAATACAGGAACCGATGAGGCCCGTTACCGGCTCCTGGAAACCCTGCGCCAGTACGCCGGAGAACGTCTGGTCGAGAGCGGTCTGGCCGATGACACCCGAGGTCGGCACGCTGAATACTACCTGAACATGACCCACGAGGCGCAACCGGTGATTT
>JASLRP010000268.1 GCA_030743915.1 SAR202 cluster bacterium
TTTCTGTCGTTAATCAGGCCAATTGGAACTCGCGAGTGGAGGCTATGAGCCGAAGAATGTCCCCCACACGCTGCGCGTTCTCGCCGCCCTCTACCAGTGATTCGGCGTCCACGTCTCCGCCGATTGTCGCGAAATCGACCAGCGCATCTCTCGTCTCGTCCCCGACTTCGATAGGCCCAACCAGATCCAGGCACTGGTCAACCAGCGCGCCAGGACTCAGCGTCCCGCCCTGGTTGGAGATTCGGTCGATCATCTTCCGAATTCCCGGCTTGGTTGGATCGCTCAGCTCTTTCGCCGCGAAATTCACCCGCTCAACCAACGCTCCGCTGTCGATCCATTCTGTCCCTTCGTGCCAACCTTCCACCGTCGGAGGAGAGAGCAACGATTGCCCCATGAACATGGCATGGTGCGCGACGGTATTCACGCCCAATTCGGGTCCTCTGTACGTTCCTGCCAGCCGAATAGCATTGACGACCGTTTCTGCCGGACTCTTCACCCGGGCAAACCTCGCGGCTTCGGACTTGAAGTATTCTGAATTGAACAGCGTCCGCAGCGCCGCTTTGATCTCGTAACCCGACTCGAAGTAGCTTGCCATCATGGCCTTGATGACAGTCTCGCCGCTCTCGTCTATTTCATCGGCCCCAAAGTACTGGAACAACCGCGTGGAGACAAATCGGGCGGTCGCTTCCTGTTTCGCGATGATGTCTATGATGTCCTCACCGGAGAAATTCCCGGTCTCGCCCAAGAATCGCTTTTCCCCATCGTCGTTGTCATACTCACGAAAATCAAAGTGCCATGCAATTCTTGAGTAAGGCCAGATGGAGTCTTTGGTGGCTCTGACGCTCATATACTCAGCATTGCCCAGGGTCCAGCCGGTGAACGCTCGGGCGCATTCCTTGATGTCCTCTTCGGTATAGTTCCCGATTCCCATGGAGAACAGTTCCAGCAGTTCGCGGCCGAAATTCTCGTTGATCGCTCCGTTGTGATTGTCCTGGTTGTCCAGCCAGAGGAGCATGGCCGGGTCCTTCGAAAGCTCCAGCAGCAGGTTATTGAACTTGCCCAGACCATGCGCGCGGAACATTTCCACCTGATTGAGAAGGCACCGGGCCTGATTCAATTTGGAGTACCCGGTGGCGAACAGGCTGTGCCAGAACAGCGCCAGCTTTTCCTCAAGAGGGCACTCTGTGGTTATCATGCGATACATCCAGTTGGCAGCCGCGGCGTCCAACTGGCGTAATTCAGATTGTTCGACATGGTAGCGACGAATGATGTCATCGGGCAGCGTGTTCGGGTTTTTCGGATTCAGCAACTCTTCTACAACGCGTTCATAACCCTGTTCAACTTTTGTCTCAATTTCATCCCGCGTGGCGCCGAATCCGGCTCGCCGCATCAGATGCGCCATCAAGGCAATGTCTTTGTCACTCATCTGTCTGTGCTCCTGGCCTACTCTGTTATCGCGGTAGAAATTCGTGCGGTTCAAATGACCCGTTGATGATGTCCTCGGAGCCGACATGCAGCCAGCGTTCCAGAATCGAGGCATACGTGTGGCGGAAGTCGTTGTTGAATCGCAAATCCCCTTCCAACTGCTTGTCATATTCCAGCGAAGGGTACTCGCCGTACATGCCGCCGATTACCTGCCCTCCAATAACGAAAGCCGAACCCCCGGAACCATGATCGGTGCCAGTCCCGTTGTCTTTGATCCGCCGTCCGAACTCCGAGAAGATAAATATCAGCGTCTCATCCTGCAAGTCGTGCTCCACGAGGTCGTCCCAGAAGTCCCCGACCGCGCCAGAGAGGTCATCCCAAAGTTGAGCGTGGGTGACCATCTCGCCGGAGTGGTTATCGTACCCCCCCTGCTGAGTGTAAAAGATTCGAGCGCCAAGATCGGCGAACATCACTTGGGCGACGCTCTTAAGGTCCTGAGCGATGGGATTGGCGGCGTACTCGACACTGGAAGCATACATTTCAGGAGCGGTCCTGAGAATGTCTGCGCCCTTGAGAGCGTCCGACCCGGTCTGTCCCAGGAAATCCATGACCGCGTCTTGTCCGCGTTGCCCGCCGTACATCCTGCCAAAAGCATCGAGCGCCGCCTTGCGCATCATTTCGTCCTGAAGGTCCGGGAACAGGCCATATGTCTCCAGATTGCCCACGGAGGCCACCGGCACTCCTCTCACTCCCAGCGCTCTGGGCAGCCCTCGGCCAAAGTTCACCGTTGTCAGCACGTTTTCAGCGTTTGGGTCCAGGACCCGGGCGGCCCGACCCAGCCAGCCCTCTTTTCCAATGTCGTCAGGCTCTGCGGTGTGCCAGATGTCCATCGAGCGAAAGTGCGATCTGTTGGGGGTTGGATACCCGATGCCGTTGATCAGGGCCATCCTGCCGTCATCCCACAACCGCTTCATCGAAGCCATCTGAGGGTTGAATGCCAGGTCGTCGCTGATTGGCAGCACCGATTCCGGGCTGTGCGCCACAGACCGTCGGTTGTCATAGTAGAGTCCGTCGTTGTACGGTATTACTGTGTTAAGGGTGTCGTTGCCGCCTGTCAGTTGGATGACGACCAGGTTCTTTTTCCCATTTCCGTTGCCGGATGCCATTCGTGTATCCTCCTGAGAATAGGTGTGACGAAAAATGAATCTGCATTCAAATCTACTAGATTCGAGGTTGGCGTGCAACATTTCGTTTTTTACATGAAATTGTTTCTAATGACTGAAAACACTGATGTTGACCGCGTCAGATTTCAACGAATCATCCCGGAGGTTGTATGACTCTCGCCAATGGAACCAGCAGATCGCCAGTCGATAAATGGATGGCACAGGTTGAGGCGCACCACACGCAGTCCGTCAGCGTCATGGACGTGACCCAGCGAACTGGCGATTTTTGGGCGGGATTTGCGCCCAGTTTCCGAGATGACCCTCGCCGTGCCGATGATGTTGTTCTGAACCGTTTATCAGAGTTTGTGGAGGGGGAGGACACCGTCCTGGATGTCGGAGGCGGCGCGGGCAGGCTGGCAATCCCTCTGGCGATGAGGACCCGATCGACAACTGTGGTCGAGCCTTCAGACAGCATGGTAAACGAACTGCGACTCGCCATGCGCGACGCGGGCGTCGATAACATCGACATCGTCGATTCCGAATGGGAAGCTGCGTCGGTGGAACCGCACGATCTGGCGCTCTGCTCTCACGTCGTGTATGGAATCGAAGAAATCCGCGACTTTGTCCGAAAGCTCCATGACAGCGCCCGCAAGCGAGTCGCAATCGTAACGTACATGGAGTCTCCCCAAGCCCACTTGGCAGCATTGTGGGAACCAGTCCACGGCGACATCCGAATCAATCTTCCGGCGTTACCGGAACTAGTCAATGTGCTGTGGGAGATGGACATCTATCCTGATGTGGATATGATGCCGCATCGTCGGAGGTCGCCTTTTGAGTCACCGGAAGCGGCATTGGAGCAGATCGCCCGCCGCCTGTTCATCAGCGGCAACCCTGTGCGCGAGGAGCGACTCCGCGCCGCCCTGCCTGACTACCTGGAACCCACGTCCGACGGATACACAATCAGAGGCGCGAAACCGGCGCGCCAGGGAATCGTCCACTGGCGCACCGACATCTGAGTTGGCTTGCGTTAATCTGCTTTTTAGAGGCCCTGGGCGTGCGCGGAGTGGAATGTGTCAACTCCGGCAACGAAGGATTCCTCTGAATCCCGAATGATCGCCACCGGACTGGCGAAGCTGGCAAATCCTGTCTGAACGTACTCGTTGCCAATGGCCTGCAATTGGTGCCCCATCGCTTCGAGGCCAGCCATAACATCAGCGCCAACGCGAGGGTCGATGCTGGTGGCCAGCAGGCTGCAATCGGCTCTGGGCGAGTCAATGGCCTCCTGCGGCCCCATTCCGAAGTCCACCATTTTGACAACGAGTTGAGTCACGCAATTTGTGATCCTGCGCCCGCCTGATGCCCCGACGGCGATCTTCACGCCGTTTTCGTCCAACACCAGGGTGGGCGTCATGTTGTTCAGCGGGAACTTGCCGGGCATTATCGAATTCACCCTGCCAGGCACGGGATCATACCACATCATGCCGTTGTTCATGACCACGCCGCTGCCTTTGGGGATGATTCCTGAACCGAACCCGGACATGACGGTGTTGGTCAGAGAAACGCCGTTGCCGTCTCCGTCGATGACGCACAGGTGAGTGGTCCCTCGGTCCAGAGCCGGAGCGCTGGACTCCAGAACCTCCGTCGGCCTGCGGCCTTCCTGGACCCAGGGATCGCCTGCGGCGATCGTTCCCAGCTTCGAAGCGTCGATACCGGCCCGCCTGAGATCGGTGTACGTATCGGAAATCATACCGTTCCAGGGAACATCGGCGAATTCAGGGTCAGCCATGTACTCGAATCTGTCGGCGTAAGCCAGCCTGGCCGCGTAGATGTAGGCGTGAAGCATCTCGACCGAGTTGTGGCCCATCGACGCAAGATCGAACCCGTTCAGCAGTTTCAGAGTCATGGCGCTGGTCATGCCGGCGCTGGCAAATGGCGGCACTCGAACAGTGTGCCCTCGATAGCCGATCTCTAGTCCGCCGTCCCAAATGAACGGCTTGTATTCGGCCATGTCCCGCTCTGAGAGAGTGCCTCCGTTGGCCTGAATGTCTGCGACGATGGCCTTGGCCACGTCGCCTTTGTAAAAAGCGTCTGGCCCGCCTTTGCCGATGCCTTCGAGAACGTCGGCCAGCTCAGGTTGTTTGAGATTGGGAGGATTGGCGACGTCGCCGACGGGCAGTCCTCCGTCAGGCATGAAGACCCGTCGAAGTTCCTCGTATTTGAAGAGCTTGTCAATCTGCGTTCCCATCGAATAAATATTGTGCCATCCAGGAGCAAAACCGTCGCGGGCCAACCTCACTGCCGGAGCAACCACGACCTCCAGGGGCAGCTTTCCCATGCGACGATGGGCTTCACACAGCCCTGCCACTGCTCCCGGCGTCGCGATTGACCGATACCCCTCCAGATTGTCAGAGTTCACAACGCCCGCCCAACCGAAGTTGCCGACTGTCGCTTCGCCGGTAAGCTCGAACATATCCGGCTTGGCGTCCAGCGAACCGCGCATCGGGAAGCCTATGACGCCGCCCTGATCTCCCATCTGGAATACCATGTAACCGCCGCCGCCGATCCCACTGGACGCCGGCTCGACGACTCCGACAGCCAGGCACGCTGCGACTGCGGCGTCCACGGCATTGCCGCC
>JASLRP010000269.1 GCA_030743915.1 SAR202 cluster bacterium
AGCTCCGCGACACCGTTTGTCTGAGCAACCGATATCTGATAATGGGCGTCCTGGCTGTGCGCCACAGTTCGGATATCAGGAGTAACCGATACAGAAATGTTAGTAGGGCAAGTGAATGTCATCTGAAGCAGATATGCCGTGACAACGTCCACAGCCTCTTGTTTTGTCGGAGTCGGATTGCCAAGCTGAAGAAGGTAGTCGGTGACCGCCTGCAGAGCCTCAGTTCGCTCGATGCCCAGATTCCGGTTCTGGTCGTATCGACACAGGGCGGAGTCTGACGCCGTCAGAGCCTGATTTGCGCTGACACCGCCAAACCCGCCATCTTCGGTTCCAGCAAGCATGACCGCCAACGCGAGCAGCAGCAGCATCACAAGCACAGCAGGCGTGCAGGCCCGAATGCCGGGCACGTCGATCTTGTCACGCAGGCCGACTCCCTCGCGAACGATACTCTTCGCAATGGAATCGGACGCTCTGATCAATTTTAAGCCCCACATGGCTTTTCCTTCATACATGGCCTGATGTCACGTTATACGTTCTAATGCTTGGATTGACGACTATATAAACCCAATATGACGACAGTTTCTCGACTCAGTTCTTCAGCAAGATTTCTTTTATCCAGTATTGAGTCTGCGCAGCCGGATCGTTCTCATATTCGATGCGGATCGTGTTGCTTCCAGGCTTCAGCAGGGATCCAATCTGCCAGGTATCAACCTCCATGCTGTGGGAGAAATTGTGATTTTCGGCCACGTCGTAGTTGTCCCGGAACAGCGTGCCGTTGATGATGATGCCCACAGGGGAGTACCCGCCGCCCTGCGCGCCGGCGGAACCTGATGACAGGTGAGTTATAGTGAGCGACGCGCCCTGAGCAACGCTCGACAGATTCGCGTTGGCCTGTATGTAACTGAGGCCAGGGACGAACATGCTCCAGCTATCACCGTCGGGCGAGCCCTGGGATATGTTGTACTCAACGAACGGCCCGACGATCAGAGAAAAGTTCTGCCCCTGGATGGTCGGGCTGCTGAAATCGGCGAAGGCAGTGAACCTCGGAGGCCCCGACACCCAGGCGGCGCCGATCGCCTTCCCTGACTCAGTGATTGACGCCGCCGCGCTTGGACAGTCCGCGCTGGTGGTCTGGGACACTTGCAGTGCGTAGACCTCCGCCACAGACGGCGCCGTGAGAACGAAGGAGGCGGTGCCCGACACACCAGGGTACACTCCGGGAATGCCTATAAACAGGCACGCGTATTCCAGGGCGTGGTCTGGCGGCTCGCCGTCTTCGTTGGCGTAAGACACAACTAACTGGACCTGAGCGCCGGGGTCAGCGTTATGCCACACCCGGTATTCCAGAGAGCCAGTGATGAGGTCGCCTGTGTCCACGTTAACTATCCGTCCCTGCCCATTGAGATCAACCTCCGTGATCACCGGCGACACAGGGCCACGCTTCCAGTAGGGCGAGCGGTCACTGGCCGTATGATTGGTCAGTCTGGTCGCCTCGGAACCATCGGCGTTCATCACGTAAACTTCGTTATTGCCGTCTCTATCTGAAATGAACGCAATGTCGTGGCCGTCGGGAGACCATGCGGGTTCAAAGTCATTGCTGGATTTGTCAGTCAGTCTCACTACGTTCGTTCCATCGGCGTCCATCACGTAGATCGCCCATATGCTGCCTCCACGGGTGGAACTGAACGCAATCTTCTGACCGTCCGGCGACCATGTAGGCTCGTGGTCCACTCCGGTGTTGGTCAATTGAATCTGATTCCTGCTGGCGAAATCCATGACGAAGATCCCGCCGCCGCCCGCCCCGCTGGGACTGAAGAAAGCGATCTGGACGCCGTCTGGCGACCATGTCGGATTGCTTCCCTTTCTGTTCAGGTTAATCTCGTTGGCGCCGTCAGCATCCACGGAGAACAGGTCGCCATTGCGCGAGAACGCGATCTTCGATCCGTCGGGCGACCAGTCGGGGTCCTGGTCGGTTATCTCGTTGTTCGTCAGGCGTGTCCTGTTAGACCCGTCTTCATTCATGCGATAGATGTTCCAGGTCTCGTCCTCTCGAACAGAGTAAGCAATGCCCAGTCCGTCGGCTGTCCACGACGGGTCATCGTCGTTGCCAGTGTTGTTGGTCAATCGAGTCTTGTTTGAGCCGTCAGATTGCATGGTAAATATATCGAGGTTGCCGTCTCTGTCAGACACGAAAGCCAGTTGCTGCAATGGTCCTGGGATGGGCGTCGGTGTGGCCGAAGGCGTAACCGTAGGGGTTGGCGTGAAAGTCGGCGTTGGCGTCGGGGCACAGTTGACGGCAAGTAGCAAGAGATACGCGGTCACTACATCCACCGCCTCTGGTCGAGTAGGTGGCCTTCCAAGCCCCTCGAAATCCATCTGGAGCAGGAAGGCAGACACTGCGCTGACCGCCTCGGCGCGGTCGATAGTCCCGTTATTGTCGGTATCTGCGGCGCACTTGATGTCCACGTCGCCCTCGGCATGGGCCGCAGGGGAACCTCCGGCCATCGCCAAAGCCAACACGACTGCCACCGCAACGGCTCCCAGGGCAAATGCCAACAGATTGAACCGACCGCCCTGTCTCGGCTGGTCGGTCGTCTGGCGCTGGTCTGAATGTTTTGACATTTCCATAATCTTGCTGTTGGGCGCGGCCCATGCGATGACCGCTTTTCTTATCGAGTAATCTCTAAACGCTCAAGTTGATAGCCTGAAGCTCCAGCATCCCCAAAATGAATTTCGACTACGTTTTCGCCTTCCTGCAGAAGGTAGGCTATGGGCCAATCGATCGTCTCGCGAGTGCCTGCGTCGTCGGCCGCCTGGGTCGTTCCCAATGAATGGTCGAGGACCTGGCCGTTGACGATGACCTCTATCGGCATTTCTTCGCTGCCTCGATCATCTGAGTCCGGCATTCGGTAGGACAATGCCAGACTTGTCGCGGCGGCGATCTCGTGAGCTTCGAAGCGGGCCTGGAAGTACGCCTGACCGACGCTCGAATGGCGGTTGACTCCACTATCTTGCGAGTCGTCATCGGACAGACTCAGAATATCGACTGACAACACGTCATACTCGATGGCAACCGCCGCGTTCACAGGCGGATCCTGAGATATGATGATGTGCTGTCCACTCCCGACCCCGAAGGCGCCCGAGTTTCGCCCTTTGGGTTCCACAATAAATATGCCACTCTGCCCAGATGCGATCTGATTGCTGTTTATGGTTACGTGGAATTTTTGGTCTATGAACGAGCGGTTGTCGGGAATATCTTTGAATTCTGCCTCCCAGCAGCGTTCTGTGTAATCGGGTCGAGTGGAACCACACGTCGTTGCGCTTGCTTCAGCGTCCTGTTCCCAGTGGTCGTTGGCGTCGTAACCTACTATGGTCATGGACACATCGATAACCTCAGCGGAGGAAGTTGCCTCCAGGGTTCGTGTGATAACGGTCAGGTCATGGGCGATGTGTTCGTACTTTGGCGGAATGAACTTCATGGGCGCTTTCCAGCGGGGCATCGTGGCATTCTGGCACACCAACGTTGGAGGTGTGTGGTGTCCGTACAACATGTAATGCGTGAGCGCATCTATCGCCTGCTTTGCCGTTGGGATTCCGAAGCCAACAATTGGCATGGGCAGCAGGTGGGCGGTGACGAAGTCCACCACCTCGATTCGGTCCAGGTGGAAGTCCTTGTTGGCATCGGCAATACATGCGCCACGGTCTTCTGATATGACAGACAGCGCCCACTGCCTGGTTACGTCTCCATTGGCTTTGACCACAAACTCATAGCTACCCGGCTCCACGTAACGACGCCCATAATGATTGGAGCGCAATTTCGGCTCCTGGCCTGAGCAGATTTCAGGGTTTGTCCGCCGCTCAATGACAAGGTCGATGAGGAATTGCTGCGAGGTCGGCCTCTCCATTTCGCCGGCGTCGGCAATGCGGTGGCAAGACTCAGTCTCCATCTGGATATCGAGGTTGAACTCGATAAAGTTTACGTCCCGGCTCAGAGTCAGCCATACAGACGAGCTGGCGAGAGTCGTCGTGGCCCAACCCGCAGGCTCGTCTGCTCGCGCCGACGATGGCAATCCAATATTCATGCCAACCAAATACAGAAGCGCAATGAGAACGCCTGCAACTGCAAGCGGGCGCTCAAGACCACGTAGGAGCCTCGCGCGGCATATACTGATTTGTAACCAATTGGGCACCGGTCCGAGCCTCAATCATAGGTGTCAGGCGTATCGCTTTACGTATAGCGCAATAAGGACAAGTATCGGCAGAATAGCATAATCAGTTACCTTCTCCCGCCCAAATGAAGACAATATGAAGTCAACTCATGGAATATTTGGCGACTTTACCAATAGATGCCTCGCTTGCTGACGAAGTTAATTGGATATAGCAAAGTATTGAATCCAATACTGTGTTTCGCTGGCCTCGTTCAATTCGATGCGGATAGTGTTGGCTCCGACGGCAAGAAAATCACTGACCGGCCACAGGTCTATTTCAAACTCCTCAGGCGCGCCGTGAGCTTCGGAGACGTCGTATTTCTGCTTGAATGTGTTGCCATTGATGCTGATGTCCACGGGCGAGTATCCGCCGTTGGTGGTGCCCTGGCCGCCTGTTGTCATATGGACGACGGCCATGTGGGAGTTGGAAGAGACAGCGGCGACGTTTATGGAGAATTCCAGATAGCCTTCGCCCAGAGTAAAGTACCAGCTATCCTGAGTTGACTCGCTGTTGAACAACGCGTCCGCTCCATTGGCAACCAGCAATCCGAGGGACGCGACAATCGGGTCGCTTCTGAGATCAGCGGCGCCCGCAAGGTCCATCAGCGCCAGATGTTGTATCCAATATTGTGTTTCCGCGGAACCATCAAGAGCGATTCTGACGGTGTTGATTCCAGGCGTCAGCAGTGTGGAGACATCCCACATATCAAGCTCGAACTGTTGCGGGTCACCGTGAGCCTCGGCTACGTCGTAATTTTCTTTGAACATCGCGCCATTGACGAAAATGTCCACAGGGGCAAATCCGCCGTTCTTCACGCCTCCAGCGCCCGTGGTCATGTGCATTGCCATCAAATGCGCCTGTGCAGGGACGGACTCAAGGCTGAAGGTGAAATCGATGAAACTCTCGTCCCTGTCTGTCAACGACCAGCTATCGTTTGTGCTGGTATTGAAGCCTGCCTGTGGCCCAGACGTTACCAACATGCCCTGGCACGGAACGTTTGCAGACCGGAGGTCCGCGATCAGAGGCAGTGGCGCCAATGGTTGCCCTCCTACTTTCAGGCTGGTCTGCCCCGGATTCATGTCTCGCTTGTCGGCGACGTCGGTCCACCACTGAGACGTCATGACGTAGGTCTGGCCCACAGGGGTGCATTCAGGAGTCCGCACGCTGTAGGTGAACGGGTCGGCCTCCACCATCGTGAACACTCCGTTTTGGTAATTGTCAGCGGTGTGCCCCACGACGGTCAGGCCTCCCAGATCGACCGAGACGGCATAGAAGTCATCGAGTCCATGCGGAACGATGGAGACGATGACGACCTCGCCCGGCTCGACTGGCACAGGGGTTAGCGACCGACTCACAAACGGAGTGGGCGTCGGTGTCGGCGTAAATGTCGGCGTTGGCATGAAGGTGGGCGTAGGGGTTGGAGTAGGGGGCAGTGTCGGCGTCGGGCTGGGAGACGACGTCGGGGTCGGGCTGGGAGTCGGAGTTGGAGTATTCCAGATACCCCGGAATGCAAAGGCGTTGTCGGTCTCGTCGCTTTCGGCGACGCGGTCATCTACATCCACAATAAGGGACACGTGCGGCTCGCGAGTGACCCGCATGTCGATAGAGTCCATCTTCACGTTTAACTCAAAGACAACCTCGCGTGGCGCAAGTCCCTTCACTTGGAAGTCCAACACATTTTTGCCGTCCACGTTAATTCCAACCATGAACGGCTCCGTCACAGCGATTTCGGACTCGTTTTTGATCGCCCAGTTGACGTAGATCGGGTTGCCAACAACGAATTCAGCTTGTTGAGGGAGAGGGTTTTTCAGAAATTCTGTCTGTTCAGAAGCCAGCGTCAACGGCCCGTCCCATCTGTCTGGTGCAAAAGGTTTCAGATTCGCACCAGTCGGGGTTGGCGTGAGAGTTGGCGTCGGGGATTCTGTAGGCGCAGGGGTAATAGTTGGCGTGGCAGTCTTCGAAGGCTCTGGGGGCGGAGTAGCGATTTTCGTAGGCGTGGGAGTCAGCGTAACCGTGGCGGTTGTCGGGGGAATGGGTGTCGGCGAAGGAACGGCCACGCTAGTATTCTCGGGTGTTGCTGTATTGGTTATCGTGAGCGTCGGGCTTTGCGTAGGAGAAGGCTCGACCAGGGCGGTTGGGGTTGGCGTCGGGGAGGATGTCGGAGAGGGACTTGGAACAGTCGTTGGAGATTTGGTCGGCTCGGTTGGTGTCTTGGTGGGAGCGCCTCGAGCGCCCGAAGTTCCTGCGCTGGAACTGACGGCAGTAGAGGTGGCGTCAGACGGACCTTCGGTGACGATTGGCGCCGGCTTTTGACCGACAGTCGGTCCTTCGTTGCCAACCAAGGCGGTAACAGGTGTAATTGGTTCTTGTCCCACAGGTTCATCAGGTGGCGGCTCGAAACAACTTGCTGCCACGACCATCACAACCAACGCGATCACATTAACATAAGCGACACGAAATGACAGGGAATCTACGATATCTATATATATTCGGTGCTGGTTACGCTTTTCATGACTATATCTGAGATGCATCCATCTGTTATTCGGCACACAGTGAACAACAAGACATTATCAAATGACTGTCGCGCAACTCGTGATCGCCTTTTCCTTCATATTGAGTTGCATCGTGCCATGATATCGAGCCGGAAACAACCTGGAATCGGCGACAGTTTGAACCCATTACCGCGACGAAGGCGAGAAACATTCAGCCAGCGACACAGAATTGCGCGCGTGTCAGTTACGGGGCGTCAAGCGACCGAGAGGCTGGAGCGTGAATCGCGGGCATACTACCGAATGGAGCCGGAGGCGCTCCCGTCAGTGAAGTAACTCCAGTATTTGTCAGCCTGTTCCAAACAGACTTCGATATCCTGCTCCAGAAGGCGCCCTTCTTGAACCAGGGACTCTGCCGCCCCTCGAATTCGCGAGAGGTAGTCGTCTTTGGAAGCGTATCGTTCAGCGATGGACAGCCGAGGGTCTCCCGATGCTCCTCGTTCAGACGCTGTGAGAGCCAGCGGTATCGTTCCTCCGGCGAACATGAGAAGTTGAGTCTCGCCGCCGATGTCCCCGTGCCTGAGCGTCCATCCCGTGTGCGATGCCAGGGGAACTGAAATCTCCGGCAATCTGATGCCGCCCAGTTCGTTGCCGCTCTCGTCCACCGCCGAGACCAGGCCACCATAATTTCCGCCAGTTCTGGGAGGCAGGACGGTAGGATACTCTGTCCCATCCACAGGAGCGTAATCCCGACGATGGGGCAATGCGTGATGAGCTGGATAATTGGCGCCGGGGACACGGTCGAAGAACGGCCTGAGGGCCGAGGGCGGCATCGCGGTGCCGTCATCCAGGCGCGGGTGGCTGCTGTGTGGAGGCTCCACGCCTTGGCTCACCCACCTGTTCAGGTTCACCAGACAGGCCCTGAGTAGAGGAGCGTAGTTGACCACGCCTCGAAGGTTCTGTGTCTTGCTGAGGCCTTCCACGAAAGTCGTGGTGTCAGTGGGAGGCCAGATGCCGAGGCCATGCTCGGTCCCGGCGAAGTGATAGACTCGAGCGTTGGGGCCGAGGTCGATGTCCGTCTTGCCATCGGGGTCGGTGTGCAGAAGCGACGCATCGGCGCGATGGTATTCGGCGGAGGTGTTTGTGTACATCACCCGAACCGAACTGCCTCGCTCATCGAACCGCCCCTGGAGAGACCCCGTCTCCTCAATCTCGGTGTCCGTCTGGGTAACCGGAGCGAAGGGAAACAACTGGCTGAGCATGTTGTTGCGGTCCTTGGAATTCTGCCCGAACCGCTGGTTAAACTCGCCCCGCATCCCACCGGCGACGTTGGAGATAATGCCGTCCATCGCCTCCCGGCCCTGCTCGTCCAGGTTGAGATCGTTGTAGATATACGTGCGCAGGTAGCGTCCCGTCTGGGAGCGTCCGTAGGAGTAAGCGTACTCAATACCATCAATGGGAGTGGGCGCCGACTCCGTGCCGTGCTTGACCCACGAAATACAGTCGCGCAGGGCCGCGAAGCTCAGGCCCAGAATCGGCGCGCCGACGGTGGTATAGACGACCTGATACAAGCGTCCCTTCTCGAACCCGTCTTCTGAGCAAACATAGTTCGGGTCGGCCACATAATCGCCATTCTCGTCAATTCTGCCGAATCGCCAGAAGTCGCGAGGGACCGGATAGGCCGGGCCGTCGGGGATATCCCGGACCTCCATAACAGCGCCTGCTTCGTCCATGTCCAGGGCTGGATAAGCCCGGTGCCCCTTATCCGAAAGCAGGAAGTTCGGAGTGTCTTCCGGCGACTGCAACTGAGTATAGACCCGGCCGGTCAGTGGGTTGCCATCGGAGTCCAGAGCGTCAGGCCCGTCCATAGTAATCAAGGCAGGATGGCTGGGAGTGTCGCCCTGCCAACCGCAGGCCACGACTGTATATCCCTCCTTCATGAGGAAACCGTTTCCCAGGTTCACAGGCGCGTCGATGGGAGTATCCGGCCCAATTGAGGTGGACCCGGCGCCATTGAAATTAGGCAGGGCGACGCGGTTGCCGCGATTCACCACATCCAGCATCATCCTGCCATTGGCGCGGGAGCGGTCCACGGGCAGAATCACCGAGACATCGGAAGAGAACTCCACCAACCCCTGATCGTTCCTCGGGGCAAGCTCGATGTCAGTAATACGAACATTGGCCTCGTGAAGAGGATCGACTGCGAAACGCAGAGTCCCTCTCAACTCCTCATACGGCCCCACATCGCCGAACGCCTCGCCATCAGCGAGCGTCCGCCGGAAACTGAGATCGAACCCTACGACTGGCATGTATAGCTCCTGAGGCCTGATTTGTGGCGCCACGGCCCTGTGATTTGGGCCATGAACTTCCGATCGTCAGGGTAACACAGCGACGCACTAAGAAAGTATTTCGACTGTTCAGCGACACTATGAGGACAGCGCATCACACCGCCCAAGACTGCGATAGAGTGATACACATGTAATATCGACCGCATTTCTCACTATAAGTGATCATTGCCCATAATCATACACACTTAAATACAATTTTGGGAGATTTATTACGGTTTTCGTAATCATGAATCTGTTTGCAACTTTGGAGCGAATGTTGTACGTAATTACAGTCTGGAGTTATGCGCTTTGAATGAGTGTAGTACGTGGCGACCATCCGCTCACGTCTGAACGAGGTCACTCAATGATATTGCTAAATCTCGTGTTAGTTTCCAACCTCTTATTGGCGCCGGTGGTTGCGCAACAGGCGAACGCTTCTGTCCCAGGGGAAATGCGCGACAACTTCGACGGAACTG
>JASLRP010000270.1 GCA_030743915.1 SAR202 cluster bacterium
AGTGAAATGAAAAGAGTGCTGAAGCCCGGTGGCGTCATGGGTGTCAGGGACATCGACCTGGGAAGTTTCATATTCGCCGGTCATTCGGCACATTGGCTGGATGAGTACTTCAGGATCTATACGAACCTTTGGTCGTCTTACGGTGGCGACGGGCTTATGGGAAGACGGCTGCGCGGGCTACTCAATGAGGTCGGAATGACAGGAGTTCTGGCGTCCGCATCGACCGAATACTTCGGTTCGTCTGAGTCAGTGAAATGGATGACGGAACGCATGGCAAGACGCATCGATGATACAGAATTCGTCGAGTGGGTCATCGAACTTGGTTTATCGGACCTTGATTCCCTGAAGTCAATTGATGCAGCCTGGGATGATTGGAGCGCACACCCCGATGCATTTCTAGCCACCACATGGTTTGAGGCGATCGGCTGGAAGTAGCGAGTCGGTCCATCGATAAATGTCGCGTGTGATGCCATATATCATAACCACGCTATTTCATGGCTCTCCCCCGTCTTGGCGATTGCCTATCCTCGGACGCCTCGTTTCTCCAACGTGTCCTCGTTCAACTCCAGGCCCCACCCCGGACGGTCGAGAAGCTCCATCTGGCTGTTAACTATCTCGGGGCGAACGCTGAACAGTTCTGCCCATATGGGATCGCGGGCCGCGCTGGGGAACGTTTCGAGTATCTCGCCGTTGGGCAATGCGGCCATCACGTGCCCGTGTATCTGCGGATCGTGATGGAGGGCGAGATTGACATTCTGCGCGGCGCACATTCCAGCGATTTTCAACACCTCGGTGATGCCTGCCGAGCGCGTGCAGTCGAACTGCATGATCTTGATGCCGCCCCGCAGGACGAGATCGCGAGCGTCCCAGCGGGTCAACGCCTGCTCTCCCGATGCGATGGGGATGGTCGTCGAGTCGGCCACCTGTCGAAGTCCTTCGATTCGGTCGTACCAGTGGACCGGTTCCTCCAACCATCGGATATTCAGCGGTTCCAGCAGGCGGGCGGCGCGGATTGCAGTGGGCACATCGTAGCCTTCGTTCACGTCCACCATGATGTCGATGCTCGGTCCAACTGCCTCTCGAACCGCCGTCACTCGGTCAACGTCCTCCTCAACCGGAACGCCGCCAATCTTGAGTTTGATGGCGTTGTAACCCATCTCAACATAGCTCTTGCACTCGACTACCAGATCGCCGATGGTCTTGCCGTCCTGGTAGTACCCGCCGGTAACATAGCAAGGTACTGTGTTGCGATAACCACCCAACAACCTCCACACCGGCATGTTGGCTGCTTTGCCTTTGATGTCCCACAGCGCGATGTCCACAGCGGCCATCGCCGCCAAAATCTGAGGTCGGGTTGCGCCAATCTGAGACCAGCCCTTTTGGTAGGTTAAGCCGAACATCTTGCTCCAGAGCCGCTCGTTGTCCAGCGGGTTCTCCCCGATCAGGAGAGGTTTCAGAATATCCGTGACCGTGGAACCTGCGCCGGAAATGTGGGCGACGCCCGTGTTGTCGATATAGTGCATCGAACCGCCGTGAGCCTCGCCGATGCCGACCATGCCCTCGTCGGTGTGGACCAGCACAACGAGCTCGCTGACCTGCCCGATTCTGTTCAACGAAGTCCAGAACGAGTTTTCAAAGGGTGGCCAGGAGACGACTATCGGCTCAACGTCGGTGATCTTCATTCGGATGTTCCTCCTGATATTGAGTCATCGGGTTTCAGTTGTCAGGAATGGCCAGCTACTCTCCCAGCGGGGTTATCAGCACCCACATGGGGCCGGCGCCAACATCGTAGGTCTCGATGTGTTCGAGGTTGCCCTCGGTCCGATTGATCTGATACGCCGCCAGACGCCCGGACTCCAGGCCAGCCGCGTACAAACAGTTCCCGCTCGGGTCCAGGCCGAACGCTCTGGGCACCGCCTCTGTGGGCACGATGGCCGTTCGCTCCAGTCGACCCGTGTTCGAGTCCACGGCAAAACAGGCCATGCTGTTGTGGCCCCGGTTTGGAGCGAACAGGAAATCCCCGGTCGGCGACATGTGTATCTGAGCGCAACTGTTCCGGCCCTCGTATCCATCCGGCAAGGTCGAGAGCGTCTGGAACGCGGTCAACGTCCCGTTGTCAGCATCCAAATCGTACGCCGTGACGCTGCTCCCCTGTTCGTTCGAGAAGTACACGACATCCATGTCCGGATTGAAGCAATAGTGTCGCGGTCCGGCTTCAGGCTCCTGAGCAACTGTTGGAGGAATGTTGGGCGTAATGTGCCCTGTGGACTCATCGAATTTGAACTGGAAGATAAGGTTCGGCCCGTTGCCTCCGGCAATATGAGGGACGAAGGCGAAACGGTTGGATGGATCGGTCTGCATGCAGTGAGCGCCCGTCCCTGTCGCCAGCCATTCCACGGGTGGAGTGA
>JASLRP010000271.1 GCA_030743915.1 SAR202 cluster bacterium
ACGAGAATATCCAGCTTGCCGAACCGGCTTACCGCCAGATCGACGGCGCTCTGCCAGTCGTCGGCGCTGGTCACGTCCAGCTTCGTGAACACGGCCTCACCGCCGGTTTCGGCGATCTCGGCTTCCAGCTTCTGGCCCTCCTCCTCACGGATGTCGCCGAATACGACCTTCGCGCCTTCCTGAACGAACAGCTTGGCTTCGACGGCCCCCATGCCTCGCGCGCCGCCGCTGATGAGCGCAACCTTGCCTTCAAGTCTCATAACTCGCCCTCCGGTCAACTTGGGTTCGATGGAGATTATACTCTGATGGGTGTCAGGTTTCAGGTTTTCAGGCCGCCAGGACGAGATTAGAACTCGTTGGGCCACCAGGGTTGGAGATCGGCTCTGAACATGTTGTCGGCCAGAGCGAAGGTTTTTGAAGTGTTCTCCTGGGCGCGTCCGGCGCGGGAGAGCGCGGTGAATGTCGTGGCTCCCAAATAGGCTGCCGCAAGGTCTCCGGCAGACAGAGAGATGTCGGGCGCTTTCGTTGTCGGAGCGCATGTTGCGCCTTGGGGGCTGCCTTCAAGCTCATACGCGCCATCGTTCCAGGGGCAGAACGTGTCCTGGATTTCGAACACCAGGCGTCCTTCGTGGGCGTAGGTTCTATTGGACAGGGCGTCCTTGACGTCCACCAATCGGAGCCACAGATCATCCCTCAAGGACTGATGCAGCCGTCGTGGGTTCGCCAGCATCCAGGGCAGAGGGTCATCAACGGGGCGTTTGGGCGCGTCGATCCGGGCCATCAGGTCAACGCCGAAGCAGAACTTCCAGAGCGCCGCATGGGCGTTCGCAGAGCCTGACATCAGTTCGTGGATAATCAGGGTGTCCCTTCTTGTGCGATAGGTCACGTAGCCGTCAACCTGCCCGTCTTCCTCATACGTGACATGGAACAGCTCGCTGGCGCCTTCCCGTCGGCTCTCATTGTCTGACAGGTAGAGCTTCCACAACGACTCTGTGCCCTTCAGAAATCCTGATCGGTTGGCGCTGGCGCGCACCGCCACCTCAGGAAGGATACGCAGGGCATCCTTCTTGTCGATGAATCTATACTTCCCCTGGGGCGATGGTTCGTCGGTAAATGCGGTGTCGCGGCGGTCTATGGAAAAATCCACCTGCATCGAGCCTATTCCGTAGCCATATCGTCCGTAGATTATCGCCTCCGAAGCGCCGAGACCGGACAGTGTTTCGCCGCGCTCGTGAAAATCACGCAGGTGAAAATCCATCATCCGGTTGAGAATACCCCTTCTGCGATGAGTGGGCAGAACGCCAACGCCATCAACCAGTGTGGTCGGCAACATTCTGCGCTCGACGCTCATGTCCAAAGGATAAGCGATCGCGAATCCGACGATGTCGCCATCTTCAACAGCAGCCACGCCTCGACCATCCTTCAAAGCTTCGGAGAAAAAAGGCAGGTGAGCCTCATTGCCGTGAGCGCCGTTGGCCCGTTCGACCGCGATGTGACTCTCAAGGATTTCATCTTCCGTGATGTACCGAATTTCCATGTCTAAGAATTGACTCCCTAATATTGGCGATTTAGCGCTGGGACAGCGTTTTGCAAAGCATAGTGATTATATTGATTTTCGACAGACCCTGGACGGAAATTGGAGTCCAACCCGCCCCTTCAATCGTTGATTGACAGCGTCACCGCGCCGCCATATAGTTTGCGCTATCCCACGAGCGTGCTTCTAACTGATTCAACGCATTCTATACGACAGATGTCGTTTGATGAACCGTGAGGCGCCTAACATGAACATTCCCGAACGGTATGAAGACGTAACCGCCGGGTGGCTAACCGAGGCGTTGAGGTCTGGCGGCGTTATCGGCGATCAGGAAGTCAGCAATTTCAAGATCGAACCGCTCAGGGCCGATCAATCCCTAACCAGCAGTCTGGCCAGAATAACGGTGGTGTACGATGAAGATTCCGAAGTCCTGCCCAGTTCCATGTTCGCCAAGTTCGTCAGCGGCATTTCAGCCAATCGCGGACTCGCCGCAAGACTCGGCATTTTCCGACGGGAGATCGTCCTTTACAAAACCCTCGGAAACTCTATCCCTTTGAACATACCGAAACTGTATTTTGGCCTCGTCTCTGAACAGTCGGATACATCTGTCCTGTTGATGGAGGATATCAAAGCAGTCTCGAAAGCATCGCTCCCTCCTGAAAAGCGTCTGTTGACCTCTGGCGAGGCCATTCTCGGGGTGAATGAACTGGCGAAAATGCACGCCAAATGGTGGGGAGATCAAGCGCTTGGCGAATACCAGTGGCTTCTCAGCGCTGACAATGACACCTGGAGACAGACATATCAGTCCTCCTACGACGAGGCGTGGTCAAAGACGCGTGGCATCCTGGAGCCTGTATTGACGCCCGCGGAAGCCGGTATATGTCGCGGGCTTTCAGGAT
>JASLRP010000272.1 GCA_030743915.1 SAR202 cluster bacterium
AGCACCCCTTCGATTCCGGAATCGGCCAGGGTCGCCTGAATCCTGCGTCCGCGCTCGGATTGCGAGCCATCTCGCTCCCCGAACACCAACCGGCACGTCCCACCGTGTTCGGCGAAAACGCCGGGCCTCAACCGTTCCGCCTCCACATACGCGGCGCCCAGCATGACGGCTTCAGCGCCGAACACCGATCCAAGCTCATCACCGCTGCCCAGACCATTCTGGAGCGTCATAATCGTAGTGTCCGGGCCAATGGCCGGTTTCATCTGCTCGATAGCGGCCTCGTTCTGATAACTCTTGACACAGAACAGCACGAGGTCGGCCTGCCAACCACCGTCCAGCGAGTCCACAGCGTCAGCGGATTCCACGATGAAATCCCCTGTCGTCGCGCTCTGCACGACAAGACCGTTCGCCCTGATTTGCGCCAGATTTTCGTTGCGAGCAACGAACTTCACTTCATTGCCGCCTCTGGCAAGAACGCCGCCGAAGTACCCGCCCACTGAGCCAGCGGCCATGACTAGAATTCGCATTTTGCAAGACTCCCCAAGTTGATGTGCCGCTATATTCTAGGACGACCCGCCAGATAGTCAAATGTTGGTCAGATTGACACTCCCACATCCACAACTTAGACTTGGCCTACGCCCGATGAATCAGCCTTAACAGACAGGAGAGCGACGCTATGGATTTTGGACTTCTCTACGAGATGCAAAGGCCCACTGACGAATTTAACGTTGATTACGACGCGCTCATCGAGGAAACCTTCGAGCAGATAATGCTGGCCGACGAGGTCGGCTTCGACTACGTATGGTTCGTAGAACACCACTTCCTGACCACATTCTCCGGCTCCTCAGCGCCAGAGGTCATCATCTCCGCCCTCGCCCGCATGACCAAGAACATCCGACTGGGGTTCGGCGTCGTCATCCTGCCCCACCACCATCCCGTTCAGGTGGCGGAGCGAGTTGCAATGGTGGACCGCGTTTCAGGAGGCAGGGTCGAATTTGGCGTTGGCCGGAGCAGCCCTTACGAGCAGCTAGGGCTGGGAGTCGATCCCAGGGATACCCGCGAAATCATGGAGGAGGCCCTTCAGGTTGTCCCAAAGATTTGGCAGACCGACGGTCAGTTCTCCTGGGAAGGCAAACACTTCAATATCCCTGAGCGCGAGATACTGCCCAAGCCCAAACAGGACCCGCATCCCCCCATCTGGATGGCCTGCACTCAGGCATCCAGCTACGAGATTGCGGCAAAGGCCGGCGTCGGCGTGCTGTCCTTTGGCTCCGGCGCTCCTGCCGGCATGAAACAGCACGTGGACAAATATCGAGAAGACATCAAGTCCGCCAACCCGGTGGGCGGGTTCGTCAACAACAAGTGGGCCAATTTCACTTTGGGGCACTGCGGAGACAACGACGCGGAAGCCAAGGAGCTAGGATCGCTGGCCATCAAGGAATTCTTCGGCCCCAACAGGCCGTACACTGCCGACCGCTCCGACGTTTACGAGCGCCTTCTGGAGTCCTGGGGCGGGGTGCCGGAAGACCTGGCCGCAAACTTCTCCCGATTCCAGGGCGGAGAGCAGGACCTGGGCGGCGGCGGAGTCCCAAGAGCGCAACTGGGAGAGCTTCCCGCCGACCTGCTGGCCGAGCGTGGCGTGATCGTAGCCGGCAACCCTGACAGTTGCATCGAAGGGGTCAAACGCCATCAGGAAATCGGGGCCGATCAGTCGCTTCTCATCATGCAATCCGACCAGATTCCACACCCCAAGGTCAAACGCTCCATAGAGCTATTCGGCAAAGAGGTCATCCCAGCTTTTAAAGACTAACCGATCAGGCTAGGACCGCAAGAGATAACCGCGCCATACTGAGACCGGAGTCGAAGAATCTGATCGTAACACGGCAAACGTTGGCCTTCACTCAATCAGATACTTCGCTCCGCTCAGTATGGCGTTGAAACGCTCACTTTGGCATCGGGGGGTTTTGCGTCAGTCTAATACCGGCCATACTCCAGCGCCGCCTCGTACATGGCGCGGATATTCTCTGCGGGAACTTCCTCTCGGATGGTATGACACGAGGCCACCACGTAACCGCCCTTGGCGCCCAGGGTATCGATCTTGTGTTTCACGTCGGCGCGCACCTCGTCGGGAGTGCCAAACGGCAGAGCGTGCTGAGTGTCCACCGCGCCCCAGAATCCCAGCTTGTTTCCGAACTCGGCCTTCAGGACTTCGGCTTCCATGCTCCAGGCCGTCGTCTGGACGGGATTTATCACGTCAACGCCGATGTCGATGAGATCGGGAATCAGGTGATATATCGCCCCGTCGGAGTGCATGACCACCTTGGCGTTGGTGTTGGCGTGGATGGCATCGACGCACCGAGCGAGGTAGGGCTTCACCTGCTTCTGGAACATCTCGTTCCGGAAGTACGCCCGGTCCTGCAACCCCAGATCATCCGAGAACGACACCACATCCACATATGGCCCGGCCTCTCTGAGAATCGCGTTTGTGGACGCCACGGTAACGCGAGTCACGTTCTCCAGAATCGCGGCGGCCCGCTCAGGCTCCAGCACCAGATCTTCCATCAATTCTCCGAAACCCCTCAGCCGTTGGGCAGGAGCCAACGAGGAGTGGCCCACCGACAGCACGATGGCGTAATCGGTCTCCTCGTGCAGCTTTCGCGCCCTCTCGGCCAAACCGGAAACCCGGTGTTCGGCATCAGCATCTGGCCAGGGGTAGGCCTCAACGTCGGCCACAGTCACACCCGGCTTTTGGAACGGGCCTTCCTTGTACATGTACGGCCCGTCCTCGTTGTGCGGGCGCACCCATAGAACGCCCCATTCGTCGCGATAGGTGTACTCGTCTATCTGGTCGCGGACCAGAGCCTGAGAGTCGATGGGCGCGTCGGGATGCACTGCCCTGGTATCGACGCCGAAAAGCTCCAACATCTCCGCGCACGGAGTCACGTCTTTGGACGGATTGAGAGGGTCGTTGAGGTCGGCGCGTTCCAGTTCGCTCTCCATACCCATCAGCTTCGCCAATCGCCCATAGGCCTTGTTGTCTATGGAACTTGCGATGGTGCCGAAATCCAACGGCACTCGGTCCGGCGTCTCCTGGCTCAACGTCGCTCGGACTCGTTCCCTTGGTGTCATGGATGCCATGTTGTCTTTGCCTTTCTTGCCCGTTATTGAAATACTCGCCTAAATTCCCGCCGCCGAGCTCAACTGGTCTCGAATCATCTTCACCGCGGAACCAGCGTCGGCGGAATAGCCGTCCGCTCCAATCTCTGCCGCGAACTCGTCGGTCACCGGAGCGCCGCCGACATAAATCTTCACCTGATCGCGCATCTCCAGTTCCACCGCTTTGTCGATGGTGGCCTTCATATTCTTGATGGTCGTGGTCAGCAGAGCAGACAGACACAGCACCTGGGCCTCATTCTCCTCGACAACCTCCAGGAATCTGTCAGGGGTAACGTCCGGCCCTAGATGAATGACCTCGAATCCGGCGCCCTCCAGCATCATGCCCACCAGATTCACTCCGATGTCGTGCAGGTCGCCCTGCACCGTGCCGCATACCGCAGTCAGGTTGGAGGAACTCTGAGACTCGGTCAGCAGGGGTTTCACGAGGGCCATCGACGCCTTCATTGCCCTTGCCGCCACCAGCATCTCAGGCATGAAGAACTCGCGCGTTTGGAACTTTTCGCCCACGACATCCATGCCCGGAATCAACCCGTCATTGATAATCGTCACGGGGTCCATCCCGTCTTCAAGCGCCTTTTTCGTCCATTCCTCGGCGCCTTGATTATCGCCCTCGATAATAAAAGCGCTAACTTCTTTGGGGTCCATGAAGGCCTCCGTATCCTGTTCAACCATTGCAGGGGGTTTCCTATTTCTGTCCGGTGTCCATGGCGAGCCTGTCAAATACCCAACGCTGCCACCAGAGTGGCGTTCAATTCACAATGGACGTTGACCAGTCAAATCACCGATGGTAAGTTTATGACATGGCGGCATGCCCCGCAACAACTACGTTGAATCTGGCGCCGCAAGGCAGGACGCGATTGGCAAACAAAATCGTTGAGATTGACGATATCTCCGTGGAACTGGACGAGGGAGAGGTCTGGAACTGCCTCGGTTCACGAGACAGGATCGTTCCAGCGCTGCGAGACGAGTTATTGGAAATGATGGCTCTCGGTGAAAAAATATGCCAACCCAAAGCCCTCCAGTCGCGCCTCGAAATCGAGTCCGTTGGCCGAGGCAAGGTGGTATTCAAAGATGGCCCAACTCTGAATGGTCCGTTCCTGGCCCATCTGTTCACCGGAGCAAAGCAGGCAGAATTCCTGGTCGTGACCGTCGGTTCGGCTGTGGATGACAAGATTGCCGAACTGACCGTCGAAGGAGACCACGTCGGAGCCATAGTTCTCGATGCGGTCGGCTCCGCGCTGGCCATGAACCTGTTCAGCCAACTGCTAACCAGGATTCTGGATGAGACCCACGAGCGCGATTGGGATGTCGGCACCTGCCTGCGCCCAGGCCAGTCCTACTGGGACGTCACAGGCCAGCAGGACATATTTCAGGTTGTGCAGGGAGAGCGCATCGGAATCGAACTCCTGGAATCGGCGTTCATGAAACCCCAGAAATCTCAATCCGCCGTGGTGCCGCTGGGTCCCGACCTGAGAGTCAACGGAGACCCCAACGAGTCGTACTGCCGCTACTGCCAGGCCAAAAACTGCCCCATGAGGCAGGAAGAGCAGATCGAACTCCAGGTCTGAGGGCAACGATACATCTGGCAGGCGATTGAACTGCGCCGTCAGTATCTATTTTCGCCACAGGAACACACCATTCTGAGAGGGGCCTCGAAGAATCTGGTCGAAAAAAGACAAGGGTTGCTGTATAGCGACCAGATGCTTCGCCTCGACTCAGCGGGGCGACCTTGCCCTTTCATGTTTATGCGTGTTGGTGGCAATGAACATCGTAGACTCTGAGGTCGGTTGAGACGGATTAATGTTTCGCTATGGTCTGTCATGACCAGGCGTCCTGAGACCTGCCTCGGCCTCCAGCATCGCCGCATTGCCACCGATTCAACACACGAACAACGGTCACTACCGTCACGGAGGAAAAATGAGGACTAACGCCACAAAAGCAAAACTGAACGAAGGTGAAGTAGCGCTCGGGGCCATTATCAGCCGTCACGCTCCTGATCTCGTAGAGCTATTCGGAGCATTGAGTTACGATTTCGTGATGATCGACTGCGAGCACGGCCCGATGAATCTGGACCAGGTCGAGCACATGGTGCGCGCAGCCGAATCATTCGACATTACACCCATCGCCAGAATACCTGACCATTCGGACGCCACAATACTGCGCTTCCTCGATCGAGGTGTTCAGGGGATTCTCGTGCCCCACGTCAATACAGGAGAGCAAGCTGATGCGATAGCACGGGCAGCGCGCTACTATCCAGAAGGCAATCGGAGCGTAGGAGGCGGACGCGCCCATGACTATGGCATTGGCGTATCCAGGGACGAGTCAATCCGCCATGCAAATGCCGAGACGCTGGTCATTCCTATGATTGAGGACACCGTGGCGGTTGAGAACTTGGACGACATTCTTGCCGTTCAGGGTGTTGATATCCTTCACGTGGCGTCTGGTGACCTGGGACAGAGCATGGGAAACCCAGTTCAGTCGGAGGTGCGGCGTGTGATGAGTGAGGTCATTCCAAAGATCAGAGCAGGCGGCAAGTTTGCAGGCGCCGGCGGGAATAGTCCATCCGATACGGCGGGAATAGCCGAGTTTATCAATCTGGGCGCCAATTTCGTCACCATCTCTGCGCACGGATTGCTCCGTCTCGGCGCGGAAGCCTTCCGGAGCCGTGTCCAGGAAGCTTTGTGAATGTCTTAAACAGGGAGCAATATCCATGCGTGCCGGGCCGATGACCGAGCGGGCATTGCCAGTTTGTCGTCCGGTGCTTCATCGGGAGTGAGAGTATTGTATGATTCTTGGGGTCGCGGCGCCCGGCCTGTTCTGAACTCGAGTCGCTCAATCAGGATGTTTTGGGATGCACTATGCCGCGGCTGAGACATACTCGAAGGGAAGCACATCGATGAATGCGAGCGAGCCCGCAGACCAAATCCCGCGACACAAAGTGTTCGTCAGCTACCATCACGAGCGCGACCAGCAGTACCGAGACGCATTCGAGCGAATGTTTGCCGATATGGGTGAGATTCAGATTGCGAAGTCCGCACAAATCGACGACATCGACCCAGACCTGGACGTGGAAGCAGCACGCCAGAATATCAGAGACGAATTCCTGCGCGATTCAACCGCGACAGTTGTGCTGATAGGCCCCGAAACGTGGAAGCAAAAGAGTGTGGACTGGGAGATCGGATCAAGCTTGAGAAACACCGAATCGAGTCCTCGTTCTGCTCTCCTGGGGATGTTTCTGCCGACTTACGATTCGGGGTATTTTCCATACACGATTCCCCCGAGACTTTACTACAACTTGGAGTGCGGGTTTGCTAAGTTGTACCCGTGGACCGAGAGTCCCACCGCGGTCGCCAATTGGATACGCAACGCTTGCATTCGGCGGGAAAAGATTGACCCTGACAACGCGTTCCCGTCATTCAAAATCAACCGAACCGGACACCGCTGGCATTACGGAGCGCGTTAACAATCAATCTGACGCTTGGAGTAAGGTCTGCGTCATTGCGAGGCGTGTTGCTGATCTATAATAGTCAACACGTGCCAACAACGACTGGATGCTCTGCTTAGCACGGCCACACCGTCAATCATTGGTTTGCGGTTGCTTGCGCCATCTCTCCGACCTTTGAAACAGTCCGCCAGTTCCGAGCAGTCGCATCCACACCCAGCAGATTCTCGACCCGGGCGGCCAACTTCGACCGACCAATGCCTTCCGGAGCGTGAAGATAAAACACCTTGTCGGTCAAGACAAACAACTCCCTGTCAGCCTTCAGGGCGTTGATAGATTCGATGTCTGGGCTTTGCGGTGACTCTGACAAAAAGAACAGATGCAGCTTGCTCGGATCATCTTCAGCTTGCGGAAAGGGATTCGAGTCCATCGCCTCTGTGAGTTCTTCGAGGCCAAGAACAAGCGCGCGAGCCTCAACCCCTCGACGCTCTCTGATCGCGTTTTCGATCATCGTTCTCAATATCGTCGCGTCAGACTCAGCGCTCCTGAACACGGCGTTGCCGCTCTGAATGTGGGTCCTGACATCCGAACAGCCCACCACTTCCAGGACCGCCACGAGATCTCTCATTTTCAGAACATTCTTCCCGCCAACGTTTATCCCCCGCAGAAGCATAATCCAGATATTCAATGGGTGTCCCCAGTATAGACATCCCCATCCCGCAGCGCGATGAAGGGAATCTTGTTTTCGATAAAATACTCGACAGACTTTTCGATCATCTCAGATTCCGGATGGTCAGACCTGTAATGCGGCGCGATGCTGAAAGGGACGATGCCCAGGCCTTCCCAGATAGTTTCATCTGAGTAGCCTTCCGGCACGACGTCAGGATCGTCAACCAGATGGATGCCATCCAGATTCGGAGTCAGAACGCAGATTCCAGCGCTGTAACCGCCATAAACGAACCGCTCATCCTCGACTTTGTCGAGCAAGATGGCGTCAAAACCGCTCTGTTGCATGGCCCGCCTGAGAACGAACGTGTTGCCTCCGACGACCCACAGCGCATCGAAACTGTCCACGACGCCACGTAGATCGTTCTGATTCTCGAAAAACTCTCTCAGATCAATCGACTCTGGATTCAGGCCAATGGCCTGAAGGTCTTCAAACTCCTGCTCTTGCCCCCTCCTTAGCCTTTCATAGTCAGTGGAGGTATCCAGCGAATTCCTGATAACGCCGACCCGTCTGTCCCCTGACACCATGTCCGCGAATTCCTTGGCTCTATCGCCAAGATGAAACGATGATAGGTAAAGTTTCATGATTGATTCTCCTGATTTGATTCGACGGTGTGTAGAGATTCAGGCAATCAGAATCGAGTATGGCCGACAGACCAGTCTCTCTGATACCTGACCCCTCCACTCCTCGTCACCAACCCATCCGTTCCTTCAAACTCACGAACCCCCGATTGCCGATGATGATGTGATCGTTGAATTCGATATCCATCATCTCGGCGGACTGCTTTATGTTCCGAGTGATCAAAATGTCCTCAGGGCTGGGTGTCGGGTCGCCGGATGGATGGTTGTGGACGATTATTATGGCAGAACAGTTCTCTCGCACCGCCGGTCTCAGAATCTCCGCCACTCGAATCTGCGCCGAGTTCACCGTGCCCTGATAGACTTCCTGCACAGCGATAACCTCGGCCTTGGCGTTCAGAAGCACAACCTTGAGCTTCTCTTGAGTTGCCATCGACATCTCTGCGCCCAGAAGGTTATGTATGTCCTCTGGGTTCCGAATCATCGACCGATCTTCAGGAAGCAGCGACGCCGCCCGACGGCCCAACTCGAAAGCCGCCAGAATCTGACACGCCTTCGCCTCGCTGATGCCGTTTGTCTCGCACAACTCGGCAAAAGAACTTCGGGCCAATCCCGCCAGGCCTCCAAAACCAGAGATCACGCGCGTTGACATACTCAGAACATTCTCGCCCTTCATGCCGGTCCTGAGCAGTATGGCGATAAGCTCCGGGTTGGACAACTGACCTGCGCCCAACGCTCGCAGACGCTCCCTCGGCTTTTCATCTGGCGGAAGGTCTCGGATCATCGTGGCTCGGTTGACCATATCGTCCATATTCACATCCGTAGCTCCAACCCATTCTGGGCGAATTCGTGGGATTGCCGTAGTGTACCCCGCGATGGGCTCATCGTCCAATTGGTTTGCTTGACACGCTAACCCCAACCAATACAATAGAGCGAGCCAAATACAACACGAAGTAACATCCGCGTCGGACGCCATGCTGAGCCGAGGCGAAGCATCTGGTCCCGTGCAATCCAACGGTTGCCGCAGTTTCGATCAGAATCTTCACCGCCGTTCAGAATGGCGAATCGGGACACCTGATGACCTGAAACCCAAACATCTAACAACCAGAGGATATGCATGATAAACAGAGACCGGTTGGTCAACACGTTCCTGGACCTCGTCCGTATCGACAGCCCCTCAGGCGAGGAGGAAGCCGTAGCCCAACATCTGATTCCCAAGCTCGAAGCGATGGGACTGACCGTCCAGCGTGACGATTACGGAAACCTTGTCGCCAGTGACGGAGGCGACAATCCAGTGACTCTCTCGGCCCACATGGACACGGTCGAGCCGGGCCGGGGCATCCAGCCCTCGGTGGACGGAGACCGCATCGTCTCCGACGGAACGACCATCCTCGGCGGCGACTGCAAAGCCGGTGTCGCCGCAATCCTCGAAGCTCTGGAGTCGATAATCGAAGACGGAACGCCCCACGGAGCCATAGAGGTCGCCTTCACCCGCGAGGAGGAGATCGGGCTTGTGGGCGCCCGCAACCTCGACCTGTCCCTGCTCAAAGGCAAGGAGGCCGTGGTGTTCGACGGCGAAGGCCCTCCCTCCCAAATTACGTCCTCCAGCCCAACGTACATAGGATTCGACATCGAGATCACCGGACGCGCCGCCCACGCAGGCGCAGAGCCGGAGAAAGGCATCTCCGCCATACAGATCGCCGCCGAGCTTATCACTCGCTTCCCTCAGGGCCGTCTCGACGACGAGACAACCTTTAACGTCGGCACAATAGAGGGCGGTTCAGTGCGCAACACCGTCCCAGAGAACACCACAGTAGTCGGCGAGTTCCGCAGCCGGAACCTGGAGAGTCTGGACGGCCTGAGCTTGCAGGTCAACGAGGCCGTGGACGAGGTGCGGAAGCTGTTCCCAGAGGCCGAGATCGACAGCCACCTGCACACCGAGTTCGAGACCTACACCCTCAACGACGACGACGCTGCAACCCAGCGTGTCAAAGCCGCCCTCACCGAATTGGGTCTGACGCCAGAGATGCACCCCTCCGGCGGCGGAACCGACGGCAACGTGTTCCGTCTCCATGACATAAGCGCCGTGGTCATCGGCATGGCCGACCATAACATGCACACCACCCGAGAGTACGTCACCATACCCGACATGGTTGACGCCGCCCACCTGTGCGAAACTCTGCTCAGGCGCTCGGCCACCCAGTGAGCGCGAGCCTGACATATCTGGGACACTGCGCCTTTCTGTTGCAAACCGAACAGGGCCGCAGAGTCGTCACCGACCCGTTTCAAAACCCGTCCGACGGCTACTACTGGTTCCTGCGGGCGTTCCCTGACACTCCGGTTGATGTCGTCGCCGTGACCCATGATCATTTCGATCACAACAATGCGGACGCGCTTTCAGGCAATCCGACTATTCTGAAAGGGCCTGGGCATTTCACGCTGGACGACCTCAAGATTACAGGCGCCCTTGACCTTCACTCCGGTAACTCTGGACGTCGAGGAATGGTGAACACCGTTTTCGTCTTAGAGATCAATGGAATTCGAGTTTGCCACATTGGCGACAACCGCCACGACATGCCCGAATCCGTTCGAGAGCAGATCGGCGAGGTGGACATCCTGATGGTCACAGTGGACGACTCGTCCCACCTCCTGAGCTTCGAGCAGGCCGACCAACTGGTCGCTCATCTGTCGCCGTCTGTCGTCGTCCCCATGCACTACTATCTACCCAAGCTGACCACTGTCGAGTCTTCCCTGGGTGGCCCCGACGGTTGGCTCGCGACCCAGGACGTGGTGAAGCCGCTGAACGCTTCGGAAATTCCACTGAACAAGGCCATGCTGCCGAACACTCGCGAAGTCTGGGTTTTCAACGCCCTGCTGGCCTGAATTGAAGCGGGATTTAGCATGCAACCGAGAATCGACACTATCCTGTTCGACGCAGTGAACACCCTGTGGCACGAGACCTATTCCATCCTCGATGTGTGGGCCGAGGTGTTGCGTCGATTCGATGCTGTCCGACCTCCAAAAGAGATCTTTTTGGCAGAAGTTGAGCATCTACCGTGGCTGCACGAACACGCAAATTCCCTAGAGACTTCAGGCCGCCCTGCCAGCGATGAGACCATCGAGACCTTGTGGGCAGAATTCAACCAGCGGATTTTACGGTCTCTGGGCATAGATGCCCCCATTGAGAACGTCGTATCCCAAGTATTGCCCGTTTTTGACGGCATCGACATTCTGTACGATGACACCCTCGACGTCCTCACTACTCTTCAGCGCATGGGTTATCGCATGGCTATTGTCTCCAACGGAGTGTACCAACAGCGAAACGCCGCCCTGATGGGAATTGAAGATTATTTCGACACCATCATCGGCTCGTGGCACGTTGGCTATATGAAGCCCGATCCCGAGATATTCAACATGGCCCTGCGACAATTGGGCGCATCGCCAGAGCAGGCGCTGATGGTCGGTGATACCTGGGACGCTGACGTTGTGGGCGCGAGATCAGCGGGAATCCAGGCGTTGCACCTGAAACGAGACGATCCAGTTGACGAGTCGCGGGACGAGATATCGACGCTTCACGGCGTCATTGAATTCCTGAACCATCACCAAGAGCAACAAGCGCAAAATTAATGGACATCAAACTGGCATACGGCCGCAATGGCCTGAACATCTCCCTGCCCGATGAACGCACGACGGTAATCGAACCTGGCTACGTCCCCGGACTGCCCGATCAGGAGGGAGCGCTGCGCACCGCCGTTCGGGACCCTGTAGGCTCCAGACCGCTGCGTCAGATGGTCTCACCTGAACAGACTGTCGCAATCTCGGTCTGTGACATCACTCGCCCCATGCCCAGTTCCCTGGTCCTGCCCATCGTGTTGAGAGAACTTTCTCACATGCCCAACGACCAGATAACAATCCTCATCGCCACCGGCACCCATCGCGGCAACACCGAAGAGGAACTGGCGCAAATGCTGGGCCAGGATGTAGTGGACAACTACAACGTGGTAAATCACGACGCCTTCGACTCCAGCAATCTGGCCCTCAAAGGCCACACCTCCGGCGGCATCCCCATCTGGCTGAACCGTCACTGGTCGGACGCTGACATCGGCATCACAACCGGATTCGTCGAGCCTCACTTCTTCGCGGGATTCTCAGGAGGCCCAAAGATGGTCGCTCCGGGCCTCGCGGGATTCGACACCATAATGCCCCTTCACAACTCCGACATGATCGGGCGCCCGGAAGCTCGGTGGGGCATAATCGAAGGCAACCCCATCCACGATGCTATAAGAGAAATCTCCGAGATCACAGGCGTGGATTTCGCCGTTGAGGTGACGATTAATCGAGACCACCGCGTCACCAGCGCCTACGCCGGAGACCCAAAGACGGTGCATCGCGCCGCCACCAGATTCGCGAGGACGATGGCAATGCAGCCCGTCGATGCCCCCTTCGAGATAGTTGTGACCACCAACAGCGGCTATCCGCTGGACCTGAACCTGTACCAGGCCGTAAAGGGCATGTCCGCCGCCGCCCAGGTAGTTATACCCGGAGGCACAATCATCTGCGCCGCCGAGTGTTCAGACGGCGTTCCCGAGCATGGTCGCTACAACGAGATTCTAATGTCTGCCGCCACACCCGCCGAACTACTGACGATGATAAACGCCAAAGGCTACGACCGCCACGACCAGTGGCAGGTGCAGATACAAGCCCAGATTCAGATGAACGCCGACGTCCAGCTAAAATCCGAATACCTGACCCACGAACAAATCCGAGCCGCCCACCTGACGCCCGTGGACGACCTGGAAGCCGCTGTAGAAGCCGCCACCCAACGCCACGGCCCCAACAGCCGAATATGCGTCCTCCCAGAAGGCCCTCAAACGATTCCGTACTTGCGCAACGACGAAGGTTAATGCCCAAAGCGTGGCGCTTACACACAAGTCACGCCATGCTGAGTTGCGGCGAAGCATCTGGTGGTTGGCGGAGCATCCGTGGTCATGCTATGACCAGATTCTTCTCTGCCGTTCAGAATGGCGTGCTGAGACAGCGCTCTTTCATACCAGTGGCAGGATCTGACGTCGAATTCCTGATACCTGAAAACCTGACCACCCGACACCCTCAACAAAAACACCCGCTAGAGTCACGCTCCGGCGGGTATTTTGATATCTAGCCTGACTGTCTGAGCGGCAACTACTCGACGTCTACCACTGCTCCCGCGCCTTCCAGTTTGGCCTTGAGCTCGTCGGCGTCTTCTTTGCCGATGCCCTCTTTGACTGCTGTGGGGGCAGACTCGACCAGTTCCTTGGCCTCTTTCAGGCCCAGGGTCGTGACCTCGCGGACGGCCTTGATCACGTTGATCTTGTTGGGGCCGATCTCCTTGAGCGTGACGTTGAACTCGGTCTTCTCTTCTTCTTCGGCGGCCTCTACCGTGCCTGCGACGCCTGCAACGGTGGCCATCTGAACTGGAGCGGCGGCGCTGACGCCGAACTCTTCTTCCAGAGCGCTCACCAGATTGGAAAGGTCGATAACCGACAGTTGCTTGATCTCTTCAATCAGTTCTTCTTGAGTCATTGCCATTGTTCAGCCTCCTGTTGCTGTGGATTCGTATTAATTCCGATAGGTGGGGTTATTCTGCTGGTTGTTGGGCCAGATTATCGGCATGCTGTTGCAGCACCCGAGCCAGGCCTCCCAGAGGCCCGTTCAGGACGTTTACAAGGCCGGACATCGGCGACTTCATCCTGGCCAGAAGTTGAGAAACAAGCTCGTCCCTGCTGGGCAGCGTCGCCAGTTGACTGACCTGCTGAGGGTTCAGCGCCTGGCCTTCGAACTCGGCTCCCAGTATCTTCAAGGAAGACCGGGTTCTTCGCACGAAATCACTCAGAGCTTTGGCGGGAACGGTCGGCTCATCGCCTCCAAACGCAATGCCCGTCTGTCCTTCGATCACTTCCTTGAGCGCCGTTTTGCCAGAGGCATCTGCGGCGAGCAGGGCCAACGAGTTTTTGATCACCCGAAACTTGACGCCCTGCTCCTGAAGGGAGCGCCTCATCTCGTTCATCTGACCCACCGGCAGCCCGGAGTAGTCCGCCGTGATGAGAATAGGGCTATTGGAGAACAACTCCGCAAGCTCTGCGACTTTCTGTTCTTTCAGATCTGTCGGCACGTGTGCCTCCTTGGTTGACAAAGGTCAAAAAAATAGCCCTGAGCCATTGGGCTCAGGGCATATCGTAACAAACGAAATTCGGCTCGAAAGCCTGTCCTGAAACGCCTCGGCGGGCTGGACCGATTTAATCCGCTTTCGCGAAACCCACTGTCTATGGCTGACTAAACTATTCTACACGAAGCTCCGATGCCATCGCAACGTCCATCGAGACGCTGGGGCCCATCGTCGAAGATAGATACGCGGCTCGGATGAACTGGCCTTTGACTCCGGCGGGCCTTGCTCTGATGATGTTGTCCATCAGCATAGTAAGGTTATCCATGAGCATGTCAACTTCGAAGCTGGCCTTGCCGATGGGCGAGTGCATCAGGCCGGTGCGGTCCAGCCGATACTCGACCCGGCCTTTCTTGGAGTCTTCCACTGCTTTGGCAATGTCGTCGGGCTGCACCACCGTGCCGGTGCGAGGATTGGGCATCAGGCCTCTGCGACCCAAAATCCGGCCCAGGCGACCGATCTTGCCCATCATGTCCGGCGTGGCTATTGACACGTCGAACTCCAACCAGCCGTCCTCGATCTGCTTGATATAGTCATCATTGCCCACATAATCGGCGCCGGCTTCCTCGGCGAGGGCCATCGCCTCGCCCTGAGTGAACACCAGGGTGCGTATGGGCTTGCCTACGCCGTGGGGCAGAATGGCGACGCCACGAATCGTCTGGTCGGCGTGACGCGGGTCTGCGCCCGTCCGCAGGTGGAGTTCCACAGTTTCATCAAACTTGGCAGTGGCGAGATTTTTCACCAGGGCTACGGCATCTAACGGTTCGTAGTCCGTCTCCGGAACCACCTGAGCCTCGGCCTGGTTGTAGCGTTTTCCATGTTTTGCCATTAGTGTGTGTCCTCTAATACTCTCGAATATCTGCTGGCCCGACAGCTAGCTGACCTGAATCCCCATGCTTCGAGCGGTGCCTTCGATAATCCGCATGGCGCCTTCCAGGTCTGCGGCGTTCAGGTCTCGCATTTTGGTCTCGGCGATCTCCTGAATCCTGGCCCTGGGAATCGTCGCGACTTTCTCTGCCAGAGGGTTGCCGCTTCCCTTCTCGATTCCAGCCGCTTTCCTCAGCAATTCGGACGCCGGAGGACTCTTGGTGACGAAAGCAAAGGAGCGGTCCTCAAAAACCGTCAACTCCACTGGAACCACAGTCCCCATGTCTCGTGATGTGCGCTCGTTATACTCCTTCACGAACGCCATGATGTTGACGCCGTG
Organism: SAR202 cluster bacterium; assembly: GCA_030743915.1. GTDB lineage: Bacteria > Chloroflexota > Dehalococcoidia > Lucifugimonadales > UBA1123 > UBA1123. The sequence goes on from JASLRP010000272.1 coordinate 15,334, forward strand.
CTGGCCCAGAGCCGGGCCAACGGGAGGAGCGGGAGTCGCCTTGCCCGCCTCGATTTGAAGCTTGATTATCGCGCGTACTTTCTTAGCCATTATTTACCTTTGTTATCGGCGTTCGGCCATTGACCGCCAGCCATCAGGATGTTTTGTATGCGTCATCTATGGGCGAACGTCTGGCGTCAGGCAAGCAGCCTGTCGCGCAAAACACTTCTGCCCGAGCATGGAATATTACGACCGTTCTACCTGGAGGAAATCCAACTCCACCGGCGTTTCACGGCCAAAGAAAGAGACCAGCACTTTGACCTTCGATCGCTCTTGCGATACCTCGTCCACCACGCCCAGGAAGTCCACGAAGGGGCCATCTATAATGCGAACGCTCTGGCCTTTCTCAAGACCGATGCGCACCCGTGGGGTGTCGTCGGGGGTCTGGTTGAGGATGGCGTCAACTTCCTGCGCCTCCAGGGGCACAGGCTTGGGTCGGTTGTCTCGCTCGTCCTCCGCAGACACGAAGCCAGTCACGCCCGGAGTGTTCCGAACGACATACCAACTCTCGTCATCCATCTTCATCTGGACCAGGATATAGCCAGGGAAGATGCGTCGGGCGACAGACTTGCGCTTGCCGTCCTTGATCTCCATCTCCTCTTCAGTGGGCACCACCACCTGAAATATCTTGTCCGTCATGTCCATAGTGGATATGCGAAGATCAAGGTTTCGCTTGACCCGGTCCTCTTGCCCAGAGTAGGCGTGGATGATGTACCATTGTGGGTCTGCTTCGGTTGTATTGGCCATGTCGTTAATTCCCCAAAATCACATCGAGGAGTCGCGCAAAACCCAGATCGACAACCCCAAGAAATATACCGATCGCGACAGCCACGGAGATCACCATCAGGGTGAGTCTCATCGTTTCCTGTCGAGTGGGCCAGGTGACCCTTCGGATCTCCCCGACTACCTCACCGAATATCCGAAAACTAACCGCTCTGCGAGCCGCCTGTGTGCCGATTCTGCGTGGTAATCCAGGATCGCGTGCCACCCTACCTCACCTCTCTGTGCAATGTGTGCGTCCGACATCGCGGGCAGAACTTCTTGAGTTCCAGCCGCTGAGGGTCGTTGCGGCGGTTCTTGGATGAATTATATGTTCGTTCCCGGCAATCAACGCAACCGAGGTTTACGAGGATTCGGGCTTCTGCTCTCCGTGCCATCGGATTGCTCCCTAGGGATCGGATTATTTGAATCGGTTCAATTGTTGGGATAATTTGGCCTGTTAACCGGTTCTTCAAAACAGGCCAAAACCCTCACACCCAGTTTTGCTGAATGTGAGGGCATTATATCAACGAAGTAGTCTTCGCGAAGACCTACGAGATGATGTTTGTGATAACACCAGAACCGACAGTCCTGCCGCCCTCACGGACGGCGAATCGAAGCTGTTCAGTCAGGGCCACTGGAGTGATGAGTTTCACGTGCATCACGATGTTGTCGCCCGGCATCACCATCTCGACACCTTCTGGCAATTGAATCTCGCCAGTGACGTCGGTGGTCCGAATGAAGAACTGCGGCTTGTAGCCGTTGAAGAACGGTGTGTGCCTGCCACCTTCATCCTTGTTCAAGACGTAAATCTGAGCTTCGTACTCGGTGTGCGGGGTGATGGAACCTGGCTCTGCCAGCACCTGACCTCGCTCAATGGACTCTCGATCAACACCGCGAAGCAGGAGGCCCACGGCGTCCCCCGGCTCGCCCTCTTCGAGGGTCTTGTGGAACATCTCCACGCCTGTGACAACGGTATCGCTGGTTTCCTTGATCCCGACGATCTCGATGGGCTGCCCCACCTTGACCATGCCAGATTCGACACGACCGGTCACGACGGTGCCACGGCCTTTGATACCGAAAACGTCTTCGACTGGCATCAGGAACGGCTGGTCCTTGGGGCGGTCGGGGACAGGAATGTAACTATCCACCGCATCCACCAGTTCCCAGACGCCCTTGCCCCATTCGCTCTCGCGACTCTTGTCCTCAGCCTCCAGGGCGTTCAAAGCGCTGACCCGGACGAAGGGGATGTCGTCTCCAGGGAAGTCGTACTCGGTGAGCAGTTCGCGCATCTCAAGCTCGACCAGTTCCAGGAGTTCCTCGTCATCCATCGCGTCAACCTTGTTGAGAGCCACGACGATAGCCGGGACCTCGACCTGCCGGGCCAGGAGAATGTGCTCTCTGGTTTGCGGCATCGGGCCGTCAGGAGCGCTAACCACCAGGATGGCGCCGTCCATCTGGGCCGCGCCGGTGATCATGTTCTTGAT
>JASLRP010000273.1 GCA_030743915.1 SAR202 cluster bacterium
ACGTTTCCAGCAGCGGTTGTGCCTATCATGTTCCCCTGAACAATGTTTCCGCTCGCCTGGAAGTTGAATACGAAGACGCCGTGGTCGTCGTTGCCGGATATCAGGTTGTTCAGTATCGAGTTGCCTGGCGAGTTGTCTAGAAACACTCCCCTGAGGCCGTTGCCAATATCCAGGGCGCCGGTGGAATCGGTTCCGATGTAATTGCCTCGGACCGTATTTCCAGTGGTAGTGTTGTCATCGATGTGGACTCCACTTTCCAGGTTGCCTGAGATCAGATTTCGATCGCTAACCAGCAAGCCACCAACGGTGTTGTTGGTCGTGCCACCCTGGAAGTAAATTCCCGCGCCGGTGTTGGGCACTGCGCCCGACCCGGAGGCGTTGGTTCCGATCAAGTTGCCCCGAATGTCGTTGTTGGTGGAGCCGGGCCGGAATACCATGATGCCGTGGCTATCGTTGCCAGATATCACGTTGTCCAGCACGTTATTCTGTGGGGAGCCGTCTATCAAGACTCCCAGTTCGGTGTTCCCCAGGTCCAGCGCGCCTGTGGAGTCGGTTCCGATGTAATTGCCTTCGATGGTGTTATTACTGCTCGAAAGAATCACCACAACACCGCTGCGAGCGTTGCCCGATATGATGTTGCGTTCACTGGCGAAGGCGCCACCGACGGTGGTGTTGGATGCGCCGGTTTGGATGCTGACGCCATGGAACTGGTTGCCCAGCGCGGCGCTGCCAGTCGAATCGGTTCCAATAAAATTACCCTGCACCATGGTGCCGGTGGCGGAGTCGATAATTAAAACGCCGACGGAGTCGTTGCCAGAAACTACGTTGTCAATCACGTTGGTCTGAGCAGCGTCGATGATCCAGACGCCATGTGACCCATTACCGATAGCTGAGGAGCCACTGACATCGATGCCGATGTAGTTGCCCTGGATGGTATTGTCACTTGAGGTCACGCCACTGACCGCGACTCCATAGGTGTTGTTACCGGAGATGACGTTGCGTTCACTGGCGAGAGAGCCACCGATGGTGTTGTTGGATGCGTTGGCAATGCGCACGCCAGGCCCGTTAGGCAACGCGGCGTCTCCGGTAACATTCGTGCCAATCAGGTTCCCCTGCACGATGTTCCCGGTCGCGTTCGCGCCTTCAATGTTGAGGGCATAGGTGCCGTTGCCTGATATGACGTTGTCCAGCACATAGGTGCCCGGCGAATCGTTTATCCACATTCCAGGACCATCGAAGCTGTGGATAAACAGCCCCAAAATGTGGCTGAGTCCTGCGTCAATTGTCAGCCCGGTGTTTCCGAAGCCCGCCGAGGAGCCATCCAGAACAATAGGCGGTGTTGTAACGAGTCCCAAAACGAAATCTGGCTCTGTTGTGCCGTCGATGGCCGTCCTGTCGGTTAACGTCGGCAGGGCTGACGTTGGCTGTATGACGTGGGGGCCAAGTCCGTCGATGTTGAAGGCGATCAGGTCCTTGCCGATTTTGAGGTTGGAGGCGTTTATCGCCTCGCGAAGACTGCAGTGGAGAATGTTGCATGTGCCGTCATCGGCGTCGTTGATTGAGTTAACGGTGTACACCTGGTGAGGGACCACGGTGTAAGGGCCGGGGGCGAGGACGTTGTTCGTTTCGTCATCTTCGGCCACGTCGCCATTCAGGTCAGCAGTCGCCGTGTCCACATACCCTGCGCTAGCTGGCAGGGCGGTGGTGTGCTCATAACTGAATGTGGTGGCTGGACTAATGCTAGGAACAGCGAAGTCCACAACCTCGGCTCCATTACCAATGCTTAGACGAAGCGTGGATGGTCCGGCTACAGCGTCGCCGATGTTTGCCAAGTCGACAGAGTAGGTTATGAGATCGAATGCTGACGGATCGGAAATGTTCCGCGTGAGGCTGGTAATCGTCAGGTCTGGGCCGGCCGCGAAGGCGATGCTGGCGAAATAGGCTCCGACGACCAGCAGTATGCTGATTATGCCGCCTGCTAACCACAGTTTGGAATTGGCTCTGAGATTCAATCTCTTCCTCCTGCCTGGCCAACCATCGGATTGGCATTGCGTTGAGACTGTTTTGTGGACGCTCAGTCGCGGAACGCTCCAGATTCAGGACTTACCACACGCATCCTGAAACGGTCGATCAGTGGGCAAGAGGCACAACAAAGCGCAAAACTACGCAAGCCTGTTGGACCGAAAATCTATTCCCTCACATTGCAGCGCCAGAGGGCATTCCCTCTCAGCGGGCGGATGTGATCAGACGTGTCCCAGCACACTGATTTCGAGCCTGGCCCTTTCATGTTTTCGGCATGACGGGCCATATGTTCCGTGACACTAGCATCATCCCCCCCTTGAGGATGCACGCGCATCGGAATATCTTGCTAATTTACGCATTGCCTATGTTACACGCTGCAATGGCAAATTCTTTGGATGAAAATTTGCGCCTGCGTGTTTATGTCAAAGTGCAACGGATGAGATGTTCGGGGTTTCCTAGGATATTTTCTAGTAACTTAACTCTACTCATATGTTCTAATAATGGAGTTTTCATGGGTTGTTTGCGTGGAATGCTCATATTATGGTTGGGCGGTAGTCTATCACGCCCTCAAGATGCGGGTCACCGCATCGTCGAGACTCATGGCCCTGCCGGATGACTGGGCCTTCACGAATGCCTCAGCAGGCATCTGAGCTTCAAGCTCTTCGAGAATCTGCGCGCCACGGTCCTTTGCTTCCTGTTCTGTGGATGGATGCTCGACAGCCAGGGTCATGAGTTCCACCCCGCTCTCCATCAATCCCTCCTTGGCCAGCAGGTTCGCAAGGCTGACCACCGCGTACAGCACAAGTGGGACAGCGCCAATGTCATCGCAGATGCTCATCGCTTCGGTG
>JASLRP010000274.1 GCA_030743915.1 SAR202 cluster bacterium
TGCAAGGTCCCCACGCGACTCAGATGCTTGCCGACATGGGCGCTGACGTCATCAAGGTGGAGCGGCCCGGGATGCCGGCTGGCCGTGTCGATGAACGGTACGGACGGACCGGCCGTTATGGCAAGCACCCCGACGACAACACCTTTGGCCCTGCCACGTTCCTGGCCCACAACCGCAACAAAAAGAGCATCACGGTGAACCTGAAACACGAGACGGGCCGCGACATCGTAACTCGAATTCTTCGCGAGTCTGACATCGTGTATCAGAACTTCCGGCCCGGCGTCATGTCGCGTCTCGGATTCGGTTACGACGACTGCCGCAAGATCAACCCGTCGATCATATACGCCTCTGCCTCAGGGTACGGGGTTGACGGCCCCTATCTTCATCGGCCCGGACAGGACCTGTTGGCCCAGGGATTGGGCGGGTTTGATGCCGTAAACGCCGCCGCTGACGGTCGGCCCACGGCAATTGGTTTCTCGATATCAGACCTGCTGGGCGCAATGTATGGCGCATTCGGCGTCATGGGCGCGCTGTACCATCGGGAGTTGACCGGCGAGGGCCAGGAGGTCAACATCAACCTGCTGGATGCCACCGTCGGAGCGCTTTCCGAAGCGGCAGTGCATTTCCTCAATACGGGAATCGAGCCGGATAGGGTGACGCCGATGCACGCCTGCCCCTACATCACCTCGCCATACGGGATCTATGCGACCAAGAAAGGCTACATCTCGATCTCTGGAGGCCACAAGCTGGCCGGGCTGTGCAGGGCGCTCGGCATCGACAATCTTGAGGAGGACTCACGGTTCGGCTCGGCCCTGAATCGAGACCGCAATCGTGCGGAGTTCGAGGAGATCATCGAGAAAGCCCTGAGCCACAAAACCGTCGATGAGTGGCTCCCCCTCATGGAGAAGGAAGACCTGTGGGCGGCGCCTGTCAAGAATCTAGAGGGCGTGTTCACCGATCCTCAGGTCCTGCACAACAACATGGTCGTTAGCGTGGACAGTCCCATCGGGGAACTCAGGATGCCAGGCATTCCGTACAAGCTGTCGAAAACTCCGGCGCAGGTTCGGACCGCTCCGCCCACTTTGGGCCAGCATACCGAGGAGGTCATGGAGTCGCTGGGCTACTCTCAAAGTGAAATCGATCAGGCGAGAACGGATGGAGCCGTCTAAAGATTAAAGACCAAGAATGCGCGCCGCCGTCCCTCCCATTATCAGGTCAAGATCATCTTGACTCAGGAAGTCGCAATGCTTTTCGAGGTGGTCACGGGACTGGCGGTAAGTGCAGTGGCGATTCTGAAAGGGCATGTCTGTGCCCCAGAGCAGTCGGTCGGCCCCGATGCGCTCAACCATACTCTGAATCGTAGGCATGACTTCCCTGTAAGGGAAGTCGAACATATCGCCGATCCTGACTGGAAAGCAGACCTCCATGCTGAGCTTGGGATTCTGGAACGGCTCATAGACAGCGTCAGGCAATTTGATGGCATCGCCGTCTATGAAAGCGCGATACGGGAAACCGTGGGTGATGCTGGTGGTGGTGTCCGGGTACCGTTCCATCCACCGCATCAGGATTTTCAACTCGTTCAGATAGCCATTCTGAGCGGCCTGGGAAGCGACCCAACTCTTGCTTCCAGGCCCCATGCTCAGGGAAATGAATATCGGGACGTTGAGCGCAGTGGCCGCCTCCCAGAAGGGCCGATAGACGCCATCATCCCAGGGGTCGGGGCTGACCTTGTAGCCATTTGCGTTGAACTTGATGGCGTGCAACCCATGCGTGTTAATCGACTCCTCAAGCTCTCGAATTACGGAGTCGATATCATCGTGAATTCGCCACTCGTCCACCGGAGCCATCGAGCGGAACCTGTCTGGGAATCGACGAATACACTCAGCCTGATAGGCGCTGCTTCGGCCCAGCATAGGGTTTGTGTGAAGGAGCGCCACGTCCACACCGGCGTAGTCCATCTCGCAGGTGAGGCTGAAAGGCGTGTACTCGCCGTCCCTCAGGTTGGGCGGGAAGAAATATTTGGTGTACTCCTCGCCCTCGTAGTTCCAGACCACGCGCCCTCGCGGCTTGTTGACCCG
>JASLRP010000275.1 GCA_030743915.1 SAR202 cluster bacterium
ATTCCTGACATTGGGCGGATTGGCACTGGTTCGGCGGCGAAAACGTGGGGTGTGCAACTAACTTCAACACTGAAAGGAAAAGACTATGAAAAGAGCAGTTCATGCTGTGTGTGTGGCAGGATTGGTTCTCGCTGTACTTTCGGGTGCTGCTGAGGCTGAACTCCCTGAACTGTTCTACGATGATTTCGACGATGGCGACTTCAACGGGTGGGAAGTTAAGAACGCGTACGACGCAGGGGGTGGCTTCGTCGCTCCGGTCGTCGTTGTTTCCCCGGAGGGCTACGCGGTCCAGGGCGTGGGGAGCGGATATGGAGGCCCCACCGATCAGGGGAGCCATATTGCTCATTCCTTGACCATCAGCAATATGCGCGAACTGAGGATCGAAATGCGTGCCAAGACAGGCTCAGGTCCCAATCATGTGACCGTGCCGCTGGTCAGCGGGTTCAACACCTATTACGCCGGACGAATCTTCGGCCAAGCGGACAAGACGGCCGACTATCTGAGCTACATCGATTCACAGGACAACAGGTACCGTCATTCCATCGGCGATTCGGTGTTCGAGTGGCACACTTATGCTTGGACGCGCGATACGGACTGGTGGTGGTCGCTGAGCATAGACGATGTGGTCATAGCACCGGATTTCCATCAGGATGACCAGCTAACCTCCTTCTATCAGATCGGCATCGAACTCCTGAAGGAACAATCCCAGATCGAATGGGTCCGCATTAGCGGAATCCCCGAACCGACCACACTGTCGCTACTGGCGTTGGGCGGATTGGCAGTCTTGAGACGACGGAAACGCAGAGAGTGCAAGTAACTTCAACATTGAAAGGGCAGGACTATGAACAGTGTAATTCAGATTGTGTGTGTGGCGGCAGTGGTTGTGCTTGCAGCATGTGCTGTACAAATACACGCTCAGCCTGCACTCTACTCCAGCGACTTTGAAGACACGAACGACCTCTTGTCTGAATGGTCAAATAGTTCAACTGACATAACACCTGGGACTGGGCCACATCCAACGGACAGATTCTTGGGTCAGTTTATCAACGATACCGTTACCTTGACCTTGAACGACCTTCCCGCGCACAACAACATTGCGGTCTCGTTTGATCTGTATGTGATTAGAACGTGGGATTCGGGGGATAATGCGCTGCGCCATGCGTCGCTCTTGGAGCTATGCAGGACGGTCGAGATAGGTGAGGGTAGAGCCCCGATGCCTCGTATTCCCTGAATTCATCCCACGTTTCCGCCGCCGGAGCAGCGTCAGACCGCCTAATGTCAGTAGCGCCAGCGAAGTCGGTTCGGGAATATCTGACCCGTGGACGACAATGAGCGTGCTCTCCTCAAACCACCATTCCGTCGGATCATCTTCGCCCGACTCGACGGCGTCGGCAAGCAAGGGAAATGCGTCCATTATGCTCTCACCTTCCACCGGCCACGCCGCGTCGTCCAGACTCTCGTCGATGAACAGTATCGACGGCAGGCCTGAAGAGGTTATGAAATGGCGCTCGGCGGTGGATACATCGTCGCAGGTATTGAACAGCGATTCGTCCATTTGATCTGTGCCTTCGTATTCGGGCCTATGCACCTGATGGGAACGGTCATGAGTCCGATAGAGGAACACGTCGAAGGGAGTCGGTAGCGGATCGATCGAAACCGGAGCGGGAAACGTGATCTCCAGCGTTACCGGCTCGGCGGTGAAGAAGGGCCCCGAGAGATCGGTATTGATGAAACCGTCCACCCCGCCAAAGGCGTCCCGCACATCGTCGTACACCGTGTAGACCAGGGTCGACTCGTTCAACCAGGCGTCAACGACCACACCCGAGGACGGATCGCCCTGGGGGAACACTGTTGCCTCGGCGGAAGTGCCAAATGACGCGGGCAGATGCAGGGCGAGTCCGGAAGACACGGAGTTCGATCCGAGCGCTTGCGGAAAGACCGTCAGTGCGATCTGGCTGACGTTCGGCCCATCGTGTGTCACGGCAGTGTTGACCCGGAGCACCACATCGTTGTAATCGAGGTCGCCAGCGCAGGGCCACTGGTCCTCGAACATTATGACGCCAAACTCACCCTCGGCGGGGCTGTAGGTCACAGTTTCCTGTGCCGAAACAGGTCCCGCCACTATCGCCAAACTCAGCACCACGCCAATTGCCGCCAAGGCGGCTTCAGGAATTGCCTGTTTCATCTCACTCGCCTTTCAGATTCTGAGAACACATCGAAAATGTCACCGATGGGAACTTGGCCAAGTGGCGGCCTGGAGGTGGTGCGAGTGAGCGAGAACGCCCATACCTCTGTCAAAGATAGCTCAGCCGCTCCCTAAGCGAACTAGAGCAATATTAATTGTACCACTATTCTCTGATTCCACCAAAGAAAAAATCAAAATGGGATCGAGAGACACAATTCTGGAACGGGTCATGTCCCCGCGTTCAGGCGCGCCTTGTCTCTTCGGTC
>JASLRP010000276.1 GCA_030743915.1 SAR202 cluster bacterium
CACCATCACCTCCACAGGGTCAGGGGCTGGAGCGACCGGCGGGACGGGAGTCGGGGGCGCAGGGGCCGGAGTCGAGACAGCGGTATCATCGCTGGAGTCTGAGGGCGGCAAGATTCCACCGAAGTACAATCCGCCGACCACTCCCGACGCGATAATTACGACCAACACGGCGACGCTGGCCAAAACCAGACCCAAGCGGCGGCTTTGCTCCGGCACGGGAACCGCCAACACCTGACGGTGGGCGATTGCGCCCTCGGCCTGGGCCAGCTTTTCTACATAGAACTCTTCCCTGCCCGGGGCGCCGTTGAAGTCTCCCTGGGGCCTGACGGCCAGGACGATGCGATAATACTCGTCGGTCTCTTCAACGTCCTGTGGCTCGAAGGCCATGCGGTCACGCCTGAATTGGCGCCCGTAGTCTCCGGGCGTTTCGTCCGCCGCCTGCATGGCGAGGATTCGAGCTTCGTCCAGCCCGATGTATCTGGCTTCACCCTCGTCGGTGAAGTCGAACTTGTCCTCTTTTTTCCCTTCGTCGTTCGCCATGTTATTCCACGATAACAGCGAGTGTGGAAATTGTCCAAACGCGATTATCTGCTTTGCGCGTCTGTGGTCAACGCGTAAGTTGTAGCTGAGGTTTATCGGCAAACTGCATTACGACGAGTCGCCAGTGCCTCCAGAGATGGGAAGTTATGCCGATATAACCCCAATTTAGAGTCAAGCACACTCCCACAGGAACGGATTGATTGGACATGAAGAACATGTCGCCCGTCAAGGCGAGGCTTTCACGTTGACACACCGGCAATACGTGACAGAGAATCGAGGGACAATCCAGGCTCCCACAACTCCGGATCGTCGAAATCACAGTTGATGCTTTGCAAAACTCCATCGTGTACTGTCTTCCAGGTCCCTGAAATCAGGAGGCGCGGAGAATGGCCAACGGGATATCTTCTTCAGAACGTGATGAAGCCCAGGCGCCATATTTCGCCTGGAAAGGCCGGATGAGCAGATGGCCGCTCTGGTTTGGCATCATGGGTATGATTCTCGTCGATGTCGTCCTTTTCGTGATCTGTTTGATTATTCTCCTCGCGACCAACTACGGCGTTTATCTTGCTTTCGTATCCGCAGCACTGGTTGGCAACTTGCTCATCCTCTCGATGTTCTTCGTGAAACGGGCGCATGATCGTGGCCACTCCGGAATGTACGCATTATTGCTGATAGTACCGTTTGTCGGGGTGGTCATTCTTTTTGAAATGCTGTTTTTCAAAGGCACCCGAGGTCCAAATCGATATGGGCCAGACTCCACGGACATCGAAGCGTTTGAACGTGGTTCCAATTCAATCGACACCTCTAAAGGTCGAATGAGCAGAGGACGATTTTGGAGTGTAACTTCTGGGATTGTTGTTGTCGACATCATCTGGTTGACTGTAGGAGTGTTTTTTTCAGGCGGTTACGAAGGGTATATCTTATTCAGCATCTTCCTTTTCATCGCCTTTAACTTCAACCTTGTTTGGTTCGTGATGCTTTTCGTAAAGCGTGCGCATGATCGCGATCGCTCCGCGGCGTATGTATTATTGCTATTGGTTCCAGTTATCGGG
>JASLRP010000277.1 GCA_030743915.1 SAR202 cluster bacterium
ACGCAGTCCGAGACCTTCCGGCGTTGTTTCAGTCAGATTGAGGCTGCCCCGTGAGATGCGAGATATGAAGGAGAAAATAGCGTGAAAACCATCGGATTCATCGGTGTTGGCAACCTGGGCGCTCCCATGGCTAAGAATATCCAGAACGCGGGGTATCCAATGGTCGTCTACGACGTCCGCGAGGGCGCTACGAAACCTCTCCTTGAGGGAGGGGCCCGTTTGGCGGCAGATCCAGAAGAGGTTGCCAGTCTAAGCGACGTGACCTTCACCTCTGTGCCAGGCCCTCTGGAGGTGGAGGAAGTCACCCTGGGCCCTCATGGCGTGCTGAGTGGCATCAAGGATGGCGGTGTGTATGTGGACCTCTCCACCAGCCGGCCCTCGTTGATCCAGAGGATCGGTGAGATGTTCGAGACTAAGGGAGCGACTGTTCTGGACGCCCCGGTGCTCACCAGTCCCGCGACCGCTGCGGACCGGCAGGTGGTGGTAATGCCCAGTGGCGACAAAGTCGTCTACGAGACGCTCCGTCCGATCTTCGAGTCTTTCGCGGACAAGGTCGTATACCAGGGAAGTTTGGGGATGGGCAGCGCCTGTAAACTCGTTAACAACATGATCACCCTGGCTGTGAGGCAGGTGGTGGCTGAAGGGCTAACACTGGGAGTGAAGGCCGGTCTCGACCTGAATTCGCTCATGGAGGCCGGAAGTCGAATGGTGTTGGGCCATCAAAGGGAAGGATTGGAAAATACGGTCTTTCGCGGCCAGTATGAGCCGCCTTCATTTCGGCAGGCGCTTGCCCGAAAGGATATTGGGCTGGCAAACGAGTTGGGTCGAGAGTTGAGCGTCCCCATGCCGGTCGCCAATCTCGTGGAGCAGATCTCGATTCAGATTGGCAACCGTGGCTGGGGAGACTTGGACACCCACGTGATATACCAGCTGCAGGAGGAGTTGGCGGGCGTAGAGATAAGGCCCTAAATAGGCTTGCGCCAATTTCAGTCTGGGAGGTGACAAGAGTTTGAAGCTTCAGATCTGAGCCGAGGCCGCGCGGTGCTTCGTATCCACAGTTTAGTGGCGAGCTACTTTTGGTAGACCTGGATTCGGTGGCGGGAAGACTCTGTCACATACAATCTGCCCTCTCCGTCAAGGTTCACAGAGGCCGGACCCCAGAAATAAGGCTCGGTCTGAGATGAGACCAAGTAAGGCGTGTTGAGGTGTGGGGGCAGGTCTGGAATCAGATTAGACTGGTTTCGTGTGAGGCTCTCGTCGGGGTTGACGTCGAGAAATTCCTGCGCCCACTTCGACACGGTGGCTTGGCCCCGCAGCTTGAGCAGAAAGTTGCCGTCCGGCCCCAACACTTGCACACGCTCGTTGCCCCAGTCGGCAACGTAGATATAGCCTTCTGAGTCCACCGCGGGCTTAGCAGGTCTGTGGAACTGGCCGTCGTGGTCCCCCGACTCGCTGAACGCATCCAGAAATCGCCCCTCCGGTGTAAATTTCTGAATCCGATCATTGCGCCAGTCGGCGACGTAAACGTTCCCCTCAGAATCCAGGGTTATGCCCCAGGGAAGGTTGAACTGACCATCACCGTCGCCTTGCTCTCCCCACTGAAGCAGGTGTTCGCCATCGGCAGTAAACTTATGAACGCGGTTGTTCTTCTGATCCACTACGAAAACGTTGTCCTCAGAATCGACCACGAGGCCGGAAGGGCCGTTGATTTGGCCGTTACCGGCGCCGTGCTCTCCCCAATTGCCGATGAACTCGCCGGACGAGTCGAACACGGTGATATTGTGGTGATACTCGTCAGCAACGTAGAGACGTTCACGGCTATCGATAGCGATCGCCGTGGGCAGCCAAAACTGACCGTCTTTGTGTCCGTAGGACCCGAACTCGCCCAGATACTCCTCTTCAAGTGTACAGACGCCGACACGAGCTAGCCCTGCGTGTCGGTTCAGCACGAAGATTCGGCCATCTCTGCCGACAGTGAGGTCGACTGGGTGCCCGAAACCACGACCGGTGGGATTGTTGTTCATGATCCCGATGGTCTTCAAGTAACTCAGGCTGAAGGCATTCGTCACGATCTCGTCACTCAGCTTTTCATTCCAATTTTTCCAGGAGCAGTTCCAGGCTAAGCGCGAAGGAATTCCTTCGACGCTGCGATCAGGCCGATTAGCTCCGCCACACGCTGTTCAGATGCCTTGCCGCGGTCGCGTTCTCGGAGGGAAATGTCACCGTGCTTTGCGACATGTTGAATCAAGGCGGCGCGGGTGGCTTCTTCGCACATCGTGATCGGGCCCATGAGGTCGAGGCAACTGTCGACTACTTTCTGAGGCGAGAAGTGGCCTCCATTCCGTTTCGCGAGCCTGTCGATGATGCCCCGCACCCCGGGTTTATCGACGTCATTGAAATGCCCGGAGGCGAAATTGACCCGCTCCACCAGCGCTCCGCTATTGATCCATTCCGTGCCTTCGTGCCATCCCTCGACCGATGGAGGAGCCAAGAGGCTCTGGCCCATGTACCCAACCAAGTTGGCGGCCTCGTTCATCTCCAGAGATGGCTCACTGACGCCGCCGCCCAACCGTATTACGCCTGCCACAAACTCGGCAGGGCATTTGATCCGGGCAAACTGGGCTTCCTTGAAGAAGTCCGAATTGAACAACGCCCGCAGCATGGACCGAATGTCGTGACCGCTCTCCACGTAAACACTGGCCAGCATTTCAATGGCGTCCGGGTCCAGCGGAGGAGTGTATGGCCACTGAGGCACGGGGGCTTCGTCCGCCACAAAGAAATCGTACAGGTGTCTGGCCAGGAAGCGACCGGTAGCGGGCTGACGGCCAATGATCTCAATAATATCTTCGCCGTTGAATCGGCCAGTCTCTCCTAGGAAGGTCTTCTCATCGTGGTCGTGGTCGTAGTCCCGGTATCCGAAGTGCCAGGCGATGGCGCCGTAAGGCCAGATTGAGGCCTTCATCGCGCGGGCAGCCATATACTCGGCGTTTCCCAGCGTCCATCCGGTGAATGCCCTGGCGCTCTCCTTGATATCCTGTTCACTGTAGTTGCCGATGCCCATGGAGAATAGCTCCAGGAGCTCGCGTCCGAAGTTCTCGTTAATGGCCCCTTTGTGATTGTCCTGATTATCTAACCAGAGAATCATGATCGGGTCTTTTGAAAGCTCCAATAGGAGGGTGTCGAACCTGCCGAGGCCGAACCGCCGGAACATGTCGATCTGGACGGCCAGCGAGCGGCTCTGCTGAGTCTTGCTGAAGCTCGTAGCGAAGATCCCGTGCCAGAAGAGCGCGATCTTCTCCTCCAGCGGGTAACTGGTCGTGACCATGCGATACAGCCACTCGGTTGCGGGCGGATTCGGTATGCGCGATTCGTGGATGTCAACGTGGAAGCGCCTGATAACGTCATCCCCCAGACGCCGGGCAGTCTGGGGATGGAGCAACTCCTCCACCGTCTCCTCATAGCCTTTGTCAACCATCTCTTCAAGCTCACCCCTCGTCGCTCCGAACCCAGCGCGACGCATCAGATGAGCCATCAACTCGATGTCCTGGTTGCCCATAGATTCTCCTCGCACACGGCTAATCAACGTTCAACTGTCAGGTTTGGCTTCCTCAGCTGACAACCGACAGCAGACGTCTTACTTTCTGATAATGTCCAAGTGTTCGAAGCTCCCATTCACTACGGGCACAGCGTCTAACCCCAGCCATCGTTCCAGGATCGTCGAGTATGTAGATCGAAAATCGTTGTTGAAATGGAGGTCGCCTTCAAGCTGGTCCTGCGCCTTGAGCGAAGGGTACTCTCCGTAGAGGCCGCCCTCCACCGAACCGCCTATGCAGAACGCAACGCCGCCAGATCCGTGGTCGGTCCCCGAGCCGTTGTCTTTGATACGGCGGCCAAACTCGGAGAAGATAAACACCAACGTCTCCTCATCCCGGCCGTGCTCCTTGAGGTCGTCAATGAAGTCGCCTACGGCGGAGGAGACATCCTGCCACAATTTGCTGTGCACAGGTAGCTCCCCTCCATGTGTGTCGAAGCTGCCGTGCTGGGCGTAGTAGATCCTGGTTCCCAGATCGGCGCATATTACCTGTGCCGCGTCCTTGAGGCTCTGAGCGAGTGGGTTGGCCGCGTACTCCACGCTAGATGAGTACGCGTTGGGGGCCGTTCTCAGGATGTCGGCGCCTTTCAATGCAGCGGCGCCTGTCTCTCCGATGAACTCCGATACCGCGTCCCTTCCCTCGGCCCCACCGTACATCTGGGCAAAAGTGTTGAGGGTGTCCAGACGGGCCTGCTCATCCCGTATGTCGGGGAACAGCCCGTAGGACTCAAGGTTGCCCACCGATGCCACAGGAACGCCCCTGCAGGACAGCGCCCTGGGCAGGCCTCGGCCCAAGTTCAGCCCGGTGAGAACGTTTTCGCCTCGGGGGTCCAGGTCTCTGACAGCCCGGCCGAGCCATCCCTCGCCGATCACCTTGGTAGGCTCAGCAGTGTGCCATATGTCCATGGATCGGAAGTGGGAGCGGTTGGGCTCAGGGTAGCCTATGCCATTTACGATAGCCACCTTGCCGTCGTCCCAAAGACGCTTGATGAGGCCCATGCTTGGGCTCAATCCTAGCTGATCATCCAACTTGATCACATCGTCCTGATTATGGTGAACAGTGGGGCGGTTGTCGAAGTAAAGCTCGTTTTCATATGGGATGACTGTATTCAGGCAGTCGTTGCCTCCGGTAAGTTCTATGACCACCAGGGACCGGCGGCTGTTATCGGAGTTCACCTCTATCCTCCCCAAATTGCTTATGCATCAATCATCCGGATATTCTCCATAGGGCGTCATTGTAGCTGAACATCGCAAAGCCAACCACCTGGCGCTGACGAAATATCACGACTGGGAGTGCTCTGAGCTTAACGTATTCTTTCGGGCCGTGACAATCAATGGAACGAAAACCTACGCTAAGGGCTATCGCTGTCTCGCTGACGTGGACGCAGCCAATCAGATTTCCCATGTACATATCCTCCGCATAAGCCACTGAATCAGTAGCCGTTTCACCTTTTATTAATACAAGCGAGTTTGCGATTCTTTAGACCGGTATTTCCCAGATGGACTGAATCTCTTCAAAGACGCAACAATCCGAGATGCCCACACTTTATGGTCGAGCATCGAAGTTGTCAACTGCCACCCAACATCCTCAATGCCACGTGAACTTGTGGATCCATGACCCTTA
>JASLRP010000278.1 GCA_030743915.1 SAR202 cluster bacterium
GCCAATACACATGCTTTTTGGCGATACACCAGAAGATGTTTGGGATCCTTACCGCCAGCGATTTCCTGAAGCGTTCGACGACAAAGGCTTCACGTTAAACCTTGGTTCCTTCGTCATCAGGTCAAGGGACCGAACGATACTGGTAGATACCGGCGTGGGGCCATACTCGTTGTGGCCGACGATGTGGCCTCCAATCCCCGAAGCCGGGCCCGGCCCTGCCGAGTTGATAGACGATATGAAGGGCAAAGGATTCGGCGTGGATGAAATCGACACTGTATTCCTGACTCATCTACACGGCGATCACGTGGGTTGGAATCTGTCCAGAGAAAACGAGGGTTGGGTCCCAACCTTCCCGAATGCCAGGTACCTCCTGCAAAGCGCCGACTGGAAGCATTTCACCCAGCCTGAATTCTTGGATATTGGAAGACGGGAAGCCGCCGAGCGCAATTACCTCCCTCTGGATGATCTGGGGGCGCTGGACCTGATTGAAGGCGACTACGAGGTTGCGGACGGCCTGACGGCAATACATGCTCCGGGTCACACACCCGGACACATGGGGATGCTCATCTTATCGGGAAACGAGCGGGCCCTCATTATCGGGGATATCGCCGGCAGTCCGATGCACATCTCCGAGCCTGACCTGCCATACAACCCGGACTTCAACCCAGAAGAGGGCAGAGCATCCAGACATCGGCTGTTGGACATGGCCGAGAGCGAGGATATGATTGTCCTGGGAAGCCATATGTCTCGTCCAGGATGGGGCCGCCTGATCCGCTGGGAGGGCAAGCGCTCTTGGCAGGGCCTGTAGAAAGGAAAATGCGCAGATGACCTGGATCAAGACCGTCCCTTACGCAGACGCCGCCGGTTGGTTGAAGTCTCTTTACAACCGCATCAAAGGGCCGGATGACAATGTGGACAACATCATGCTGGCCCATAGCCTTCGACCTCACTCGATGGAAGGGCATCTGGTCCTCTACAAGAACGTCTTGCACCACACCGCAAATACTTTGCCGAAATGGTATCTGGAATGTCTGGGAGTTTATGTCAGTCTGGTCAACGAGTGCGACTACTGTGTTCAGCACCATTTACAGGGTATGAAACGTCTGTTGGGAGACGATCTGAGAGCAGACTCGATATTTCAGGCTCTGAAATCCTCCGAGTTGGGCCAGAACTTTTCTGCGAAAGAATCGGCAGGATTGTTATACGCGGAACGTCTCACGAACCGACCCTCAGAGGTCAACGAGTCTGACATGCGCGGTCTGCGATCGGCAGGTTTCGATGACGGCGAGATTCTTGAAGTTAATCAGGTGGTAAGTTACTTCGCATACGCTAACCGAACCGTGCTGGGGCTTGGAGTGAACACCGATGGCGATGTCCTCGGCCTGTCGCCATCGTCGGGTGATTCAGGCGACTGGTCGCATCGGTGAACTGGGGCTGAGTCGTCAGATCACGCCGTTGGATTTCAGTGCCTTGATCTCCGAGGCGTCAAGGCCAAGCTCTTCTGTATAAACCTGCTCGTTATGCTCTCCAAGCAGTGGAGCCCGGCTCTGGATTGCCCAAGGAGAGGCGGGCAGTTTGTACGGCGCGCCAGGGTAAATGAACGTGGCGTCCAGCTCGGGATGTTCGACCTCCGTGGGGAAGGCACGCGCCTGGAAGTGTGGATCGTTCAGCACGTCCTCCGGCGAATAGATGATGCCCCATTGGAACCCCAGCCCCTGCGCCCTGCTGAACAGATCGTAAGAGTCAGTCTTCTTGGCCAGAGATTGCATGGCCTCGGCAACCCTGCGCTGCTGTTCTCGGGCTTTGGGATCGCCGGCGCGCATCGCTGCCCAATTGGGCGGGTCCAGGTATTCGCCCAGGCTTTCGACAAGTCCTTCTTCGTCCAGCCATGCGAGCAAATGGAACCATTGCTCCTCGGTCCGGGCAGGGAACCCGACGTTCAGGTAACGACCATCCCGACAGAGGACCTGTGACGGCGCAGTGGGAGTGACGGAGGCGTGGCGTCCTGTCTGGCGTTGAACCGTGTCGCCTGCGACCAGCCAACTGTAGGTTGCTCCTTCGGTTGTCACGTTCAGAGCGGCGTGCATATTTACGTCAATATACTGACCAACGCCAGTGAACTGTCGATGCACCAGGGCGGTCATTATGCCGATTGCTGCGTAGTGACAGGCTGTGTGATAGCCCTGGTTGCCGCCTCCTCGAATGGGTGGGATGCTGTGGTCGTCGTACCCGCAATTCCACACCGGCCCGCCAAAAGCCAGGGCGGTCAGATCGGTGGTCGCATAGTCCTTGAACGGCCCGTCCTGACCGAAAGGAGTGATTGACGCCATTACGACAGCGGGTGAAATGGTCTTGATCTGTTGATATCCAATGTCAACGCTATCAAGGTAACCGGGAGGAAGGCTGTCCACGATTACGTCTGCTGATTCGGCCAGTTCATTGAAAAGTTCGCGGCCCCTGTCTGACTCCAGGTTGAGAGTAACGCCTCGTTTGCTGGTGTTATAGTGCCAGAAATACAGGCTCCGGTTTACGCCTTCCTGGTCGTCGAAAAATGGCTCGTATGCGCGGGTCGGGTCGCCTTCGGGTGGCTCAATTTTCGTGACTGTTGCTCCCATATCGGCCAGGAGTTTGCCACACCATCCTCCGATCTCTCCGCCGAGTTCCAACACGCGGATTCCCTGCAAGACGCTGGCCTCTGCGGACGATGCCATCAGATCACCCCATGTTTAGATAGCGCCTCAAGGGCGCCGTCATCCATCCCCAAAACATCGCCGAAAACTTGATGGTTGTGTTGACCGAGAATCGGGGCGCCGTTTTTGATGCTGGCGGGGGTTACCGAATGTTTCATCGGCATCCCGTCAACCCGAACCTCTCCGATGAGTTCGTGTTCAACCGTCGGAAACAGCCCCCACGCTTCGACGTTTGGGTCGCGCTCCATGCGGTCCTCAGGATGCTGGACAGCGGCGGCTGGGATTCCTCTGGATTGCAGTGCGTTCATGACTTCGTTCGGAGTTTTGGATTTCGTCCATCGCTCGATTTCGGCGTCGATGGCATCCTGGTGTTCCATGCGGGCAGTTATGTTCTGGTACTGTCTTTCGATGTTGGACATTCCCATGACTTCGCATAGTACTGGCCATTCCGAATCGTTGCGCACCGAGATGGCGACCCATTGGTCGTCGCCTGCGCATTCGTAGATGCCGTGAGGGGCCATTCTCGGGAAGTTGTTCCGGTTGCTGTTTGGCTGGCCTGGGCGTCTCAACTGCCGGTCATTGACCGTGTAGTCCAGCATGGCTGGGCCGTTGAGG
>JASLRP010000279.1 GCA_030743915.1 SAR202 cluster bacterium
CGTGCAGGACGGGGCGGTCGTCCATATTGCAGCAGGCGTGGACCTCGAATCTCCGGTGCATCTATTGTTTGTGTCAACTGAGAACGACACTCCGTTCATCGCTCATCCCAGGGTCCTGGTGGTGGCTGGAAAAGAGTCTAACAGCGCGATAGTCGAGAGCTATGTGGGTTTGGGAGGCGGCCAATACTTCTCAAATGCTGTGGCTGAGATCATCCTGGAAGCTGGAGCGCAAGTTGACCACTATCGGCTGCTGGACGAGAGCGATGAAGCCTATCACGTAGGTGTCGCCAGAGTGTCCCAAGATGACGGCAGCAGATTCTCCTCGGCGGCTTTTTACAACAACGTTCGATTGGGACGCCACGACCTGCTGGTGACCATCGGCGACGGATGCGAGACCGATCTGGGCGGGCTGTACATGACCACCGGACGTCAGCACATCGATAATTTCATCAACATCGACCACACCAAGCCCAATTCCACAAGTCGCCTGTTCTACAAGGGCATCCTGGCAGACAGGTCCAGAGCGGTGTTCGGCGGCACGGTGTATGTTCGCGAGGGCGCCATAAAGACCGATTCGCAGCAGTCGGACAAGAATCTCCTGCTGTCCCCGGACGCTGAGATCGACAGCAAACCATCTCTGTTCATCTGGGCGGACGACGTGAAGTGTGGCCACGGAGCCACCGCAGGCCAGATCGACCGTGACACGCTGTTCTACATGCGCAGTCGCGGCATCGAACTGGAAGAGGCCAGCCGACTGCTGATCTACGGATTCGCTGCTGAGATCATTGAAACCGTCAAGCTCCAAGCTCTCAGCGACCATCTTGAGAAGATATTCCTGGATGCGCTGCCTCGATACAGCTTCGAGTTCTAGCCTGCATCCTGATATCCGAAATTCCGACACCCACCCGATAGGAACACCGAATGTACGATCTTGAAGACCTTTACCAGGAAGTTGTGATGGACCACAACAGACGCCCTCGCAACTTCAAGAAACTGGAGAACGCTCAGCGTTCCGCCGACGGTTTTAACCCACTGTGTGGCGATCAGATATCGTTGTATCTGAATGTGGACGATGAAGGCGTGATCGAGGACATTGGTTTCGAAGGCGCCGGTTGTGCCATATCCAAGGCCACTGCGTCGATGATGACCGAGGCGATCAAAGGCAAAAACGTTGAGCATGCCGCAGAGGTTTTCGAGGCGTTCAGGCACATGCTCACCCGCGAACCAGAAGAAGAGTACGATTACGATCTGCTGGGAGACCTGGAAATCCTCCAGGGCGTCTCCCAGTTTCCCACCCGAATCAAGTGCGCCACTCTATCGTGGCACACCCTGACTTCGGCGCTGGATGGAAAAGAAGCCAAGGGACAGTCGATATCCACCGAGTAACCGAGAGGCAGAGGACATGCATATTCCGGCAAAAGTGGACTATGGCGTCCGAGCGCTGGTTGACCTGGCGCTGCACGCCGAGGAACAACCGATCAGGGCCAGTGAGATCGCCCGAAGGACGATGATTCCGGAGCCGTATTTGGCCCAGGTGATGCACGCGCTCGGCAAGGTGGGCATCGTGCGCTCTCAGAGAGGCCCACAGGGAGGCCACGCGCTGGCGTTGGCCCCTGACGATATCCGGCTCAGTATGGTCATGGACTGCCTGGGCAGCGCCGAAAATCTGGTGGCATGCCTGGACAACATTGGCTCATGCGTCCACGTACCGGCCTGCGCCCAGCGAGAGGTCTGGCAGAGCGTGGAGCTGGCTGTGTATCAGATTCTGGACTCCAAGACCATCTCTGATCTGGCTGTGCGCAGTCAGGCGATACTGGTGAGCCAGGAATCGGCGTCTCGATCCGGGCCGCTTACAGTCCAGCCTTCAAAAAATTAATCTACGGGGGAGAGGAACTACATGACATTCGTGAAAGTAGGCAAGATATCAGAAGTCGAACCGGGAAAGTCAAAGGTCTATGAAATAGGGGATCGAGCCGTGGTGGTCTGCAACGTCAGCGGAAACCTCTACGCTGTTGATGACATCTGTCCCCATGACGAAGGCTCCCTGGACGCTGGCGATCTGGATGGCTTTGAGATCGAGTGCCCCCGCCACGCGGCCCGCTTCGACGTTCGCACAGGCGAGGTCAAGGCCCTTCCCGCTGTGGTGCCAATCGACATCTTCGAGGTCCGCGTAGAAGGCGACGACATCGAAGTGGACCTGTAGATAGCTGAAACCTCGCTTACCCCAAGGAACCGTGATGTACGACGTTAAGAAGATACGGGAAGATTTCCCGGTGTTGTCCAGAAAGATATACGACAAGCCCCTGGTCTATCTGGATAACGCTGCCACTTCCCAAAAACCCCGTCAGGTGATTGACGCGCTGGTGGACTACTATGAGAATTCCAATGCCAACGTTCACCGTGGAGTCCACCGCCTGAGCCAGGAGGCAACTGACCTCTACGAGGACGCCCGGGTGAAGGTTGCGAAATTCATCAACGCTCGAGAGTCAGAGGAGATAGTCTGGACACGGAACACCACCGAGTCGATCAACCTCGTGGCCCACACCTGGGCGCAGGACCATATCGGAAAGGGTGATGAGATCGTCGTAACGCCGATGGAGCATCACTCGAACCTGGTCCCGTGGCAGAAAGTGGCCGCCGACAAGGGCGCGACCCTGCGTATTTTGCCTCTGGCCTCGGATGCCAGCCTCGACCTCGATGACATTGACGATTACATCACTCCTCGGACCAAACTTTTGTCGATTGTGCATATGTCCAACGGAGTTGGAACCATCAACCCCGTCAAAGAGCTGACAGCGAAAGCCAAGAAGCTGGGCGCCACCGTGCTGATCGATGCCGCTCAGAGCGCTCCGCACATGCCGTTGGATGTTATTGACCTCGACTGCGATTTTCTGGCGTTGTCCGGTCACAAAATGCTTGGCCCTACGGGAATCGGCGCCCTCTATGGTCGTCGAGACCTTCTTGAGGAAATGGACCCGATGCTGACCGGGGGCGAGATGGTGCTGGAGGTCTGGTACGACCGCGCCACATGGAACGACCTGCCCATGAAGTTCGAGGCGGGAACTCCCAACATCGCCGACGCTGTGGGTCTGGGAGCCGCTGTCGATTATCTTCAGGGCATCGGCATGGAGAATGTCCGAGACCACGAAATGCAGCTAACCAGCTATGCTCTCGAAGCCTTCAAGGAGCTTGAGGAGGAGTTGGAGCTATTCGGGCCCCGTGACCCGGAAAAGCGAGGCGGCATTCTGTCGTTTCACACAGACGCCGTCCATCCCCATGACCTGGGAACGTTCCTGGATCGCGACGGAATCGCGGTCAGGACAGGCCATCACTGCACCATGCCTTTGATGCGCGCACTCGGGGTCATCGCCTCTGCGCGGGCGAGTTTCTATCTGTACAACACTGAGGAAGAGGTTGACGCGCTGGTGGACTCGCTCAAGCGCGCCCTGAGGTACTTCACGGATGGCGCAAAATGAACTGGACGAGCTTTACGGCGACGACGTAATCCGCGACCATCACAACAACCCTCGCAATTCCGAAAAGTTGCAATCTCCCGACATAGTGGCAGACGCTGTAAACCCATTTTGCGGCGACGAGATTCATTTCCAGATGAACCTGGACGACCAGAATCGTGTCTCGGAGGTTGGCTACAAGGGTGTCGGGTGCGCCATATGTCGCGCCGCCGGTTCCATGCTGTCAGAGGCCATAAAGGGCCACACTCTGGAGGAGGCCGAGGAGGTTTCCGGCCTGTTCCAGGACATGATGTTCGGCGCGGAACCCACCGAGGATCAGGCGGAACTTCTGGGCGACCTGACATCCATGACTGGCGTTCGGGCATTCCCAATTCGCATCAAATGCGCTCTGTTGTCTTTGACCGCTCTGGAAGATGGCATCTCTGAGTATCGGCAGAAGTGACCCCGGCTATCCATCCAGCCACACTCGTGACCAGTGGATGTACTCAAACCCTGCGAAGTTGGGATGAAAATCCCGAACTCTGGGCGACCAGGCCCACACGGATATCCGAGAGGCAGGCATGAATCGGTACCCTTGCCTCAGCGTCCGCTCCTGGATTTCCAGGATTAGCTTCCGGCGCTCAGCACCATCCATCGAGACGGCCTGAGCCTCCAGCAGGGCGTCCAACTCATCATCGACGTGACCTGTCGTGTTCCAAACGCCATTGGAATGCAGGACGGGCAGCAGGTAGCCGTTGGGGGCGCTGACGGGCGCTGATGGCCCCACGAACATCTGGTAGTCGCCCCTAAGCCAGACATCTTCACCGAAGGTCCGCCGATTGACGATCTCAACCTTTGACGCGAAACCAACCGTCTGCAACTCGACGTTGATGCTGTTGGCGTGGTCGAGATATGCTTTGCCGAAGTCG
>JASLRP010000280.1 GCA_030743915.1 SAR202 cluster bacterium
TCGGTCACAGAGCAAGATCAGAAGCTGTGGGCGTCGCCGATAGGTTCGATGTATTATCGGGGGGAATCGGGAACTCTGCGTTGTCGATTGACCGCCGTGGTCAAATGATGTACAAAACACGGTACATCCCAGAGTGATAATCTTCCCCGTCAGGAGCAAAGATGCCGAGTTGGAACGCCGTCGGAAAAATCCAGACCGTGTTGGGTCTAATCGAGCCAGGTGAGCTGGGGGTCACGCTGACCCACGAGCACTTGCTCATCGATCTTACAGCGGCTATCACACCGCCTATTGAATCCACAGCCCGCCAGCAATATTTCGCTCCCATGAACCCTGAAACGCTAGGGAAGGTGCGTAACTACGGCGAGATCAACTACGCGAACTATCAAGTGCTGGATATCGACACCGCCATCGACGAGGCAGATCTGTACAAGCAATATGGCGGAACGTCAATGGTAGACGCGACGAGCATCGGCATCGCCCGCGATCCAATTGGGCTGGCTCGAGTATCTCGCGCCACAGGCGTAAACGTAATCATGGGCGCGTCTTTTTACGTGAACCCTGCCCATCCCGAGTACGTTGTTACATCCTCGGAGGATGAACTTGCCGCGCAGATCATCCGAGACGTTAGCGAGGGCGTTGACGGTTCAGGTATCCGTTCGGGCGTAATCGGCGAAGTGGGATGTTCCTGGCCTCTGACTGAATCCGAACGAAAGGTACTCAGGGCATCGGCAAAGGCCCAACGCGCCACTGGCGCTCCGATACTGATACATCCCGGACGAGACGAGACCTCGCCTCTGCAAATCATAGATATTCTTGAGGATGCCGGCGCGGACCTGAGCCGCACCATCATGGGCCACCTGGACAGGACCGTGTTCGAGCGCGAGACCCTGAGCCAGATTGGACAGGCTGGATGCTACTTCGAGTGGGACCTGTTTGGCAACGAGAGTTCTTCGTACAAGGCGAATCCGGCCATCGACCATCCCAACGATGCCACCAAACTCCAGCACATCTCGTGGCTGATCTCTGAGGGCTACGGTGACAAGATCACGATAGCGCATGATATCTGCACCAACCATCGTCTGGTCAAGTATGGAGGCCACGGTTACTTCTATATTTTGAAGCACATCGTCCCGCTGATGCGCGACAGGGGATTCGATGAAGAATCCATAAACAAAATACTGGTGGACAATCCGGCGTCGGCCCTGACATTCGTCGAGCCTGCATAGCCGACATAACAAATACGCGACTATTTACCTAGGAGAGGGATATGACCGAACAAAACCACGATTGGGAATTTGGCTTGAATGTGAATCGACTGGCTGCTGATGTCGAAGGCCCCGTGATTCTTGGCGAGGGCGACTACAAGTATGAACTGTCTGGAACTAATTGGGGCACACTGCCCGAAGGCTGGCGATTCAAAGAGGCCACATCCGTCGCGGTGAACTCCAAAGACCAGATTTACGTGTTCAATCGCGGCACGCACCCGATGATTATCTTCGACACCGACGGCAATGTTGACAGCTACTGGGGCGATGGCGTGTTTGCCAACCCTCATGCTGTGACCATAGGCCCAGATGACCAGGTATTTTGCGTGGACAACGGCGACAGCACCGTTCGAAAATTCACCGCCGATGGGAAATTGCTGATGACTCTGGGTGAGGCCCACAAGCCGTCTCCGAAGATGTCTGGAGAGCCGTTCAGCGTTCCTGCCCATGTGGCGGTTGACCACCGAACTGGGGAATTTTACGTGGCCGATGGATACTCCAATGCCAGAGTCCACAAATATACGCCAGACGGAAAACTACTGTTCTCCTGGGGCGAGTCCGGGACGGGCGAAGGCCAGTTCAACATCGTTCACAACGTGGAGACCGACAAGGATGGCTGGGTGTACATCGCCGACCGCGAGAACCATCGTGTCCAGGTGTTCAGTTCCGATGGCAAGTACGAGACCCAGTGGGGCAACCTGTCCAGAGCCGCCGCAATATACATCGACTCTCGCGGAGACGATGAGTTTGTGTATGTGGGCGAATATTTCTGCGGGATAGGCACCAACGACACGGGCACCGACCTCGGCCCGCGAGTGAGCATATTCGACACGAAAGGCAATCTCCTGGGCCGCGCAGGTCACGAATCATTCGGCGACGAGCCGGGCAGGTTCTACTCGCCTCACGGTATCACGGTGGACTCTCACGGTGACGTGTATGTGGCCGAGGTTTCCTGGAGCGATTACGGAAGCCGCATGGACCCGCCTCGCGAACTGAGATCAATGCAGAAACTTGTGAAAATCGACTAACGAATCAGAAACCTCGATCTTCAACCTGAGGAGCGTGATTATGGCTACGACCAATCAGTCAGACACCTTGCCCATCGAAGAATTCGACGCAATGCGCGCTGACTACGACTCCGACCCGCGAAACCGGCTGATGCAAAACGCGGTCACTCTGCACAACGTCGATGAGATTGCGCTGGACCGCCAGATCGTCACCGATGCCAATCACATCTACTCGACAACACTGGACGACTGGAGTCCCACCCACCAGGGCGCCTCCGGGCGTTGCTGGCTGTTCTCCGGCCTAAACCTGTGCCGCGTTGACACCATGAAAGAGATGAACACCAAACAGTTCGAGTTCAGCCAGTCCTACATGATGTTCTGGGACAAGGTTGAACGGGCCAACTTCGTTCTGGAGTCCATCATCGAGACTGCCGACAGCCCCGTGGATGATCGGGTAGTGCAGTACCTCATGGAAGCGCCCATAGAGGACGCTGGCCAATGGGACATGTTCGTCAACCTCGTTAAAAAGCACGGAGTCGTTCCCAAATCTGTTATGCCTGAGACTCAGAGTTCTATGGCCACCTTCAAGATGAATTCCAATCTGTATTATCAGGTGCGGCAGGGCGCGATGAAAATTCGCGAATTATACAAAGCGGAAGCCGGCCTGGAAGCCATGCGACAGTCCAAATTGGATACGTTGAAGGTGATTTACAAGATTCTGGCTATTCATCTCGGAACGC
>JASLRP010000281.1 GCA_030743915.1 SAR202 cluster bacterium
ACCGCTTGCGAACCAATCGGCGCCCCTGTGCCGCATTCAATCGCTCTGTACCACCTGCCGTCGGCTTCGGCAGTGTACTTGTACAACGATGGCGTAATGGCGCCTGGGGATCCGCTGTACAAGTCCGATGAAGGTCGCGAACGACTGGAGGCCGTCCTGGCAGACGACGCATTGATGGAGCAGATAGTCGCCAGATGGCCTAAATCAACCCGCTGCCCTCCCGAGTTGTTGGAGCCTACCAGGGTGATCCATAGCTCAGCGGAGTTGTACGATCCCAACCAAAGCAGATTCATCCCTACGGGGGACATGCAAATAGCTCGGATCGGCCACGCAGTCACACTGCTGCAGGACGGCAGTGTTCTGATCACCGGAGGCTCGACTCCTCTGCTGAGACCAATTGCCTCAGCAGAGCTATTCGATCCGAAAACCGGCGCATTCTCCTTCACCGGCGACATGAACTCACCCCGAATAGACAATGTTTCGATTTTGCTGCCCGACGGAAGAGCGTTGATCGCAGGCGGCAAAGGTTTTGGCGGCGTGCTGGCATCCGCCGAGATATACAATCCTCAGACAGGCTTGTTCTCGACTACCACCAGCATGAACGTGGCTCGTCGGGGTTCTACAGCAACACTGTTACAGAACGGCAAGGTTCTGGTAATCGGGGGCACAAACCACACGGCTCGCGCATCCGCCGAGATGTACGATCCTCAGACAGGCGCCTTCTCTCGCACATGGAACATGGCATCGGAACGCACGAATCATACGGCATCTCTGATGCCCGATGGCAGGGTTCTTGTGGTTGGAGGCGATGAAGTAAAAAGTGGCGAGGGAAACACCTCCGCGGAGATATTTGATCCGAACACCAGCGAGTTCTCTCCAGCCGATGACATGGATGGCAGACGTATAGATCACACTGCTACGGTGTTGATCGGTGGCAGAGTCCTGATTGCCGGGGGCTGGGAAGGACTCGATGACTACGCAACCTCGTTCGAGATTTACGAAGTTGGGAAAGGGTTCTCTTCCACCGACGGGTTGTCGACAAGCCGCGAATCACACACCGCAACGCTGCTATCCGATGGCCACGTTCTCATCACAGGAGGTTTGGGGGAAGGACAGACCCTGGCCCTCACATCAACCGAGCTATATGACCCTTCTACAGGTGAGACCGAGATCACCGCTGACATGACTGTGGAGCGCTTCGGGCATCAGGCGATTCTTCTGCAAAACGGCAACGTCCTGATATCCGGGGGTTACTCTCGTCATCAGTAATATTCAAACTCCAGAATCAGCGAGCCTTGCCAGTGAGACGCAGGTCTCGAAAATAGTACAGACCCAGGACGAATCTCCGGGTCTGTACAATCTCAGGCGATGGCCCGAATTCGCAGACTTCAGATCAGCCGATCAGTCCGAGTCAAACTCGATGACTTCTACTCGAACTCCATGATGGGGCGTACTTCGATGGATCCACTCTGAGCGCCAGGGATTTTGGCGGCCCAGGCTATCGCCTCGTCCAGGTCTGCGGCGTCGATGGCGTAGTATCCGCCCAGGGCCTCTTTTGTTTCGGCGAAGGGGCCGTCGGTGGTGATAGTCTTGCCATCCTGCACCTGGACCACCGTGGCAGTCGGGGTCGGCAGGAGGGCCTCGCCTCCAATCATCTTGCCTGACGCCTCGAAGTCGACTGTGAACTTGTTATAGGCGTCCATTACCCCTCCCATCTCCTCCTCGGACATTGACGCCATCTGGCTCTCGTCTCCATAAATCAACAGCATGTAACGCATCGGGCTTCCTCCCTGTGTATTGAATAACTTGGCCTGGTTTGTTCCAGCCTTACTAATACGACGAACGGACAGACGAATTTTCGACAGGTGGTGAAACTGAATTTCGACCCAATTTTCTTCACGATTGACGGGGCGCCTTTTTGTCGGAAAGTGTTGTTGGTTAGAGCGACACTGCGCCCAACTGGTAGATGTGTGATAACCTATGCGTATAAACGTATAAACGTATAAACGTATAAACGTCTGAGCGTCTGGAGGTATGTATGTCCAAGCGCATGACTGTCGTGTTTGATGATGAAGAGCTTTACCGCGCCGTGAAGATCGAAGCCGCCCGCAGCGGGCGTCACGCGAAAGATATTATTGCCGAGGCAGTCCGGGCGTGGCTTGAAGTCCTTGAAGACAGGGAACTGGGACCGGAGATTGACGCGGCCATCGAAGAGTGGGAACGGGAAGGTGGCATCAAGGCTGAGGAACTATTCTCGCAACTCCGATCTGAGGCACAAACTGAGTCTTGAGCTATGAGATAGAGTTTACTCCGGCAGCCGAGCGAAACCTTCGACGAATTCCCAGACAAAGCCTAGGCCGGATAGAACGCGCCATTCAGGCGCTAGCGCAAGAACCAAGGCCATCCCAAGTTAGAAAAATATCAGGGTATGACAAATCCTGGCGGATTCGGGTTGGACAGTTCAGAGTCGTGTATTATATTTATGATGACAAACTGCTGATTGTCGTGGTCAGAATCGCCCGCCGTCAGGAAAACACCTATCGATTTTAACGAGAGCTAAGTCGCTGGTGAATCTGATTATCTCGATTTTCACGCTCAGGCCGGACGCCTGACAGGTGTCAACTCCTGCGGGTGCGTCCTTGCAACGCGGCCAGCGCCAAACCTCCGCTGACAACACCGACGCCCAACACAGCCGCAACGCCCTTCAGCAGCGCCATGCCGTCCCAGCCCACCATGATCAGCGACCGCAGCGCTTCCAGCAGGTAGGTCACCGGGTTGAATATCGTAACGGTGGACATCCAGCCGGTCATGGCCTCTCTGGGTATGAAGACGGTGGTCAAAAAGACGAACGGCATGAACAGCAAGAAACTGGAGTTAACCGCCGCGGGACTGCCTGTTTTCAGGGCGATGGCGTATGGGAACATGGCGAACACCAATCCCCACAGGCCCGCCAGAAGCACGAACGCCACCAGCCCCAGCGGTCCTGATTCAAACCCAACCCCGACCACGAATCCGATGATCAGCACTGGAATCGTCAACGTGACCACCAGCGCAAAATCGGCCACGGTCAACCCCAGCAGGAGCGCCAACCGATTCACAGGCGTCAACGCAAGGCGGTCGAAGTATCCGGTCTGGATGTCGGTCACCAGAGTGACCGCCCGAGACACGCCTGTGACGGCGAATATTATCGCGACCGGAAGCTGGAACGCTTTATAGTCTATCCCCGGTATCCGCTCGGCCATATCCTGGAGCGCGCCGACGTTGATCGCAAAGAAGAACACAGGAAATATCAGCGCTGGATACACGGCTTCGGGGTCCCGAGGGACTGATTTCAGCGCCCGTATCGCCACCGAGACCATGTCCATCAAGAACCCGGCGCGGCGGCCTTTGACTACCGAGTTAGCAACGACAG
Source organism: SAR202 cluster bacterium (assembly GCA_030743915.1). Lineage (GTDB taxonomy): Bacteria > Chloroflexota > Dehalococcoidia > Lucifugimonadales > UBA1123 > UBA1123. Next base: position 3,413 of record JASLRP010000281.1, read on the forward strand.
TCTGACTCATTGTTGCACCTGTTCTGGCTCTGCTTCCTCTTCCATCCGAGCGCCGGTGAAGTGCTGGAACACGTCATCCAGCGTCGGAGTCCGCAGTGTTATTTCATCGACATTAACCTGATGTTGAGCGAGAGCCAGCGCAACGTCGCTGATGGACGCTGCCCCGTTGGAAACCTGGATAAGCACCTCGCTGCCGCTTACCTCGGTGTCGGACACCGATTCCAGATTCACCAGCGCCTGCTGGGCCAACTCTCCCTGCCCGTTCACCCGAGCAATGATGATGTCCGACCCCATCGAGCGTTTGAGATCCGTGGGCGCGCCCTCGGCCACCAGCTTGCCATGGTTGATGATTCCGACCCTGTGGGCCAGAGCGTCGGCCTCCTCCAGGTACTGGGTTGTGAGGAATATAGTTACCCCAAGCTCTCGATTGATGCGAGTCACCTCGTCCCAGACCCGGCTTCGACTGATGGGGTCCAGGCCCGTGGTTGGCTCGTCCAGGAACAACACTTCTGGATTGTGGATCAGTGACGCGGCCAGATCGAGCCGACGCTTCATGCCACCGGAGTAGGTCCCGATAAACCTGTCGATGGCGTCGCCGATGTCCACCAGGCTGCTCAACTCCTCCAGTCGGGTGTCCACCTCACGCCTGGACAGCCCGTAGAGCCGGCCCTGGAGCCTCAGCAATTCGCGACCAGTCTGTTTCGGGTCCAGCGCCGCGTCTTGAAGGGCCGCGCCAATGCGCAGGCGTATATCGTTGGGCTGGTTGACGACATCGAACCCAGCCACCAATGCCCTGCCTTCCGTGGGCATCAGCAGAGTGATGAGCATCCGCACCACGGTAGTTTTACCCGCGCCGTTTGGCCCCAGAAAGCCGTATATCTCGCCTCGCGGTATCGTCAGATCAATCCCGTCCACTGCCACCACATCCCCGAATCGTCGCGTGATCCCCTGCGTCTCAACTGCATTCCCGTTCAATATGCACTCTCCAGCGATACAAGCACACTTGTTCTATACTTTGACCACTAAAACGTAGCACCACCACTCGATTGAGTCAACAATTTCCCGGCTTCGTTTTGTAGCAATTGGTAGGACGAACACTCATATGAAGCGAGGAGGAAGACAGGCCGCATCCGACATCGGCACAGGAATGTGTGTGAACCTGCGACATTGATCAGCACGAACCACCAGGCCTGACACGACCAGACTCCTCACTCCCGTTCGGAGTGGTTGAAGCCAATCGCTGACAGCTAAGTTAGCTCTCCCGCCACCGGAGCTTCCACAGCCCAGCGCTCAGAAGTGCGATAGCGAACCCCGCCAGAATCACCAGTTCTACGAACACGTCGTTCTGGCCCGAAAGAGACTTCATCATCCCGTCCGCCGCGTACCGCAGGGGTGAAATCCAGCCGAAGGCTTTCATCAGCGCGGGCGCCTGCTCCATCGGGAAGTACACTGGAGATATGAATGCCATCAAAACGCCCATGAGGTTGGCCATCAATCCGCCGACCTCGGCATTGGGGGCGTAGCTGACTATGAACAACGTCAGCCCTGACATGCCCAACAACACAGCAATCACGATGGGAAGAAATGCCCAGGACAGCGTAAAGTCCACGCCCGCGAGTAGGGCGACTACCAGCAGCACCATTACGGTTGAAGCCGAGAGCATGAAGCCGAACAACAGCACTCCGACGGCGTAAGATATACGAGACACCGGCATGGTGATTACCAGCTTCAGCCGTCCCTGGAAGCGATCCTGCATGACGTTTTGGGCCAGCATGTTGGTGGTCAGCATCGTCGCGCCGAACACGATCGTTCCGACCATCGCTCGACGGACGGCGTCGGGTGTGTCGGGAGCCAGCGCGCGAGCGAAATAGAACATCCCCAATGGAAACACCAGCACGCCCACGATATACCAGTACCATGCGCGGACGAACATGATCAGCTTGATCTCGAATATGCTCCCGATGTCTCTTGCGAATTTGGTCCAGCCGGTGATCAGTTGAGGTTGGGTCGCTGCCCCGGCGCTTGCCTCATCTCTGGTCTGA
>JASLRP010000282.1 GCA_030743915.1 SAR202 cluster bacterium
AAACGGAATGGACCTGGCCGACTGCGTAACCGTCGCCTGGAACGAAGTCAAACAACGAGACTGGAACAAGCACCGCGAAGAGCACGTGGGGGATTGAGGGTTAGGTTTCGTAGTCTTTTGTTGCGCTGAGGCATAAATGGCCGAACAGATCCGACGCATACACATTATTGGAGGCCCAGGAAGCGGCAAGACGACCATTGCGTTTGAGATTGGGCGTCGTCTCGGAGCGCCTGTCCGTGAACTTGATTTGGTGGGCTATGAAGACGGCGCGGGCGAAAGACGACCTCTGGATTCGCGTCTGGCAGACGTCAGCGACATAGCAGGCAAACCTGCCTGGGTTACCGAAGGAGTCTTTCTGGGTTGGACCGATGAACTGCTTCGAGAGTCAGATGTTATTTTGTGGCTTGACGTGCCCTGGCGTGTCGCTGCCTATCGCATAATCCGCCGACACCTACGAGAAAGCCTGGCTGGAACGAATCGCCATCCGGGTGTTCTCAGGCTATTGCGTTTCCTTCGCATAGCGCGACGATACTACCGTAGCTCCAGCTTTCGACCTATCGAGCTTGACAATGATGGCAATAATAGCCGCGCTGCCACGTCGGAACACCTGGAACCGTTTGCCGGAAAGGTGATTCGTTGCGCTTCTGCAGATGACTTGAAGAAATTTATGCACGGTCTTACAAATCGATGATGTTGGTGGGCGATGCCGGTTGCAGCAAATTTCGGCGTCATCCTGGTCCTTAGCCATTACCCCTCGATAACCTCAAAGCTCTCCAGTGACCTGCTGGCCAATTCCTGAGAAATCCGCGTCCACTCTTCGAACGCCTTTTCAATGTCGGAAAGCTCTGAATATGACAGACCTTTGTAGCTCAAGTCCTCGATGTACAAAAATAGAACTTCGTTTAGTTTGGCCTCATCGAGCACCCGCACGAACAGCTCAATAATCGCGTATTCCGGCGTGCCGTAACCCCGGTCGCGTAGAAACGCATCTACTTGAGCATAGTCAGCATCCGGATTCTCCTCGACCATTGCTTTCCAATGCCAAGAATGAGACTCGTGCATGTACTCATGGGCGCCAAGCGCAAGAGTCTCAGCAATAGAGTAGTTGTACGCTCCCCCATCCAGGGAGCTCTCGAATTGGACGAAGAATATACGATTGATCTTTTGCTCTTCGTGGTCGGCGAATACGAACTGTTCTACCTGCGCCGTGCCTGAAAGAATAAATTGCAAATTGCCAATATACTGAAAAGTGTCATCCACACGGATGGTGATGTCTGGCGTATTCGAGGAGGATAATAAGTTATGTTCTACGCTTCGTGATGGCAGTTCGGTCATCGGATCAAGCTCCTCTCTGATATCGGTTCCTTGTTACGTTAGCTCCGTTTTTGCCCAGCGCCTCAAGATTATTTGTGTATCAGACTCACGGCCCAAATCGCAACCACAGCTATGCGCGCTCCTCTGACGATCCAACCTGCGCGCGACGGCATAGCGGTCTCCTTCAAATGATTGGGCCGAATTACTGTGGCATCGAACTCGAGTCTAATTCTATACCGATAGGAAGACGCCAGAAGATACAGTGTTTTGTTGGATGATTGTCATCTGGCCTCACTCTTTTTGTGTTAAGTTTTACGCCGAGTGAAATCGCAACATCAAAAAGAGACTCAGAAGCAAATCCCAGGAGAGATGGATGAGTTATACGGGGTGGGCAGTTCTGGCGATGGCCGTTTACGGAGTTAACGCGGTGCTACTGAAGCTCGCCCTGAGGCAGGTTCCTGCCGAGGTTGCTCTTGCGGTAACGAACACAGTGCTGGTCGCGGCAGGCTTCGCCCTGGTGGTGTTTCGAGGTCAGAGTATCGTAGCTCACCTGAGTTTTGGCTGGCCGACGGTTTACCTGGGACTTGCCGGGGTAACGCTCACGGTGGGTGTCGTCGCCTTTTACACTGCTCTCAGTCGGGGGCCTGCTTCTGTTGTGGTCCCCATCTTCGCGATGAATTTCGCCGTGGCCAGCCTTCTGGGCGTCGTGTTGCTCGGTGAAGGCATGACGATACAGCGAGGATTTGGCCTTCTGCTTGCTGTCGGGTCGATAATATTGCTCACAAGATGAAGACGTCAGCAACACCTGTTTCCAGGATCACCGTCAATCGTGCCTGCCTTGCTCAATTCGAACAGTTGGACCCAATCGATAAGCGCCTGGGTGAGGCCGATCACAGCCGAGTTGATGATCTGTCGCTCGTTCAGCCGAACTGCAAAAACATCAATTTAGAGGTGCAGGACAGAGTTGCCAAGCCTTGAGAACTCTTCACAAAGAAGCCGTTGGTAGGCTCGGCAACCCCGACCTGCCTGAAAAATCGGTCCTGTAACCTGGTCTCGCAATTCATGGCCTAGCGCTGCTGAGTAGATTCAACCGCGCGAAAGCCACCACGCACGCTACGGGATGCTGATCGATGTGTTGCAGCTTCCTGAACCCACATCCGTCCCAGGCCCTCCGTCGCAGGTGTCGGTCCCAGGGTTTCCCGCTAGATGGTCGTCGCCTGTGCCACCGGAAATGTTGTCATCTCCAAGATTACCGAGCAGCCCATCGTCACCCGGACCACCTCTGATATCATCGTTGCCTTCCCCGCCTCTGACACCATCATGACCGGGACCAGCCAGAAGCGTGTCGGCGCCTTCGTTGCCCCTGAGGGCATCGTCGCCGGGCCCGCCATATATCAGGTCGTCTCCAGGGCCACCTTCAAGTTCGTCGTCTCCGGCTCCGCCGCAAATCGTGTCGTTGCCGCCCAAGCCGTCTATAAAGTCGTCACCGGTAAGCCCGTGGATCACGTCATCGCCGCTCGTGCCTATCAGCAGGTCGTTTTTCTCTGTTCCGGTGATCGTGGCGGCGAGGCCGTTGCATTGAACCGTTGCTTTCGGTTTCTTGGCTTCTACACTCGGAGCGTCGGACGCCACGAACACCAAAACTGCCACAACCGTCGATGCTAATACAATGGCCAATAGTTTAGTCTTCATCCTGTTACGCCTCCTGGTTATCTGTGTTTTGCTCTTCATTCGTTGTCATTGATCGACGTGAGCCTGAACGTCTCGCGGACCTCCAACCACGGAAAGAAATCGGATGAATTGGCCTCCCCGCGACCTATATACCACTCATCATGATGGTCCCACAAGGTGTTGTTCAAGCAAACACTATGGCAGGATCAATGAGCAGAACAACCTGCGACGCCGGTATAATGCGAACCAGCGCTGTGCTGAAAATAAAGAAATGTCCACTCGGCAAATCCCGACATCTTACGGAAACGGAGGGTGACATGAGCGGGAAGAGAATCGCCTTTATAGGGCTGCTCCAGGCTCTGGGAACCGGATTTTACGTGGCGCTGGTCGTGTCCCTGCTGACCTTTTTTGGCTCCCTCGTCGAAGGGGATGCTGACGAAGAGAAGTTCACGCAGATTTTGCTGGCCGTAGCTGGTCTCACGATCTTCATCGTGTCGGCGTGCATAAGCGGAGCGCTGGTCCTCGGATACCCTATCGTGCTGGCCCTGAATCAGCGCATCCGCGAGGCCTTCACGTTGGTGGCGGCCACCGTGGGTTACCTGGTAGTGATGCTGGCCGGTGTAGTAATCGTTATCGCTCTGGTGAAAAACTAACCCAGGCTGGCCCCGTTCGCCTGTATGGGCAGACAAAGCACAAGCGATAAGAGCCAAGATCGGGATGCGCAAATTCCCAGGGTTCGAGCTTTGATATGAAATGCGATTTGAGGAGCAAAATACGTTGATCGAGATTCGGAGAGAACAACCGGGAGATATTGCAGCGATCGCGCGTATTGTTGAACAGGCCTTCGGCAGTTCAGATGAAGCCAATCTTGTCAAAATGCTCCGCGATAGGAACAAAGCAGTTGTCTCGCTGGTAGCTATCTACGATGGAGAGGTTGTGGGTCACATCATGTTTTCCCAAGTCACAATCGACCCTCCGCGCGAAGGATTCAAAGGCATCGGTCTGGCGCCGGTTGCGGTTTCGCCAGAACACGAGAACAAGTGGATTGGCTCCAAGTTAATTCGTAAAGGGTTGGAGGAGTGCAAGCAGGCCGGATATGACATAGCGGTTGTGCTGGGCGACCACCGATATTACACCCGCTTTGGATTCTCGCGCGCCAGCGATTACGGGCTTGAGAATGAGTACGGCGCAGGAGAGCACTTCACAGCTATGGAACTCAGCCAGGGAGCGTTGGAGGGCGTGAGTGGATTGGTGAAGTACCAGCCCGAGTTCAAAGAATCTAATACCTGAACGACGCGCTTCAAGAGCGTTGGGGACGCTGCGAAAATCCAGGCCATTTTGGCGATCAGTCCTCGGACTCCAGCCGCAAGTAGCGACGGCGGCCGACCCGCAGAACGCCAGCCGTGAGAGTGTCGGCCCCGACGTTTTCGGATATAGGCTCGTCGTCCAGCCTCACCGCGCCCTGGTTAATGAGCCTTCGAGCCTCGCCGGAACTGGCGGCCAGTTTCGCCTCCAGAAGGATGTCGCTCAGACGCTTGTCCTCCAGGTCGCCGGACGTCGAGAGGTTGTACGTCGGGATGTCCTCCGGCACACCTCTGCCCTGCACCGTGCGCTCGAAGAAGGCCTGCGCTTCGGTGGCGGCCTCGGCGGTGTGGAACTGGGTCACCAGGTCCGATGCCAGCCGCTTTTTGATGTCCATCGGGTTGCCTGCCTGATTGTCGATGACGTGCTTGATCTCGGCCAGGTCCTCATCGGGTATGTCCGTCAGGTTGTCGAAAAATGAGACGATCATAGAATCGGGCAGAGACATCGTTTTGCCGAAGATGTCGTTGGCAGGCTCGTCGATGCCAATGTAGTTGTTCAGGCTCTTGCTCATCTTCTGCACGCCGTCGGTGCCCGCCAGCAGAGGGACGAGGAAGCACTGCTGGGGCCTCTGGCCCATCTTCTCCTGGAGGTCGCGCCCCACCAGCAGGTTGAACATCTGGTCGGTGCCGCCGAACTCCACGTCGGACTGTATCTCCACCGAATCGTATGCCTGGAGCAAAGGGTACATCAACTCGGTGATGGCGATGGGCTGATTCTCGGCGAACCTCTTGGCGAAGTCGTCGCGCTGGAGGAACTGGGCCACGGTGAACTGGCTGGTGAGCCTCAACACGTCGGCGAGGGTGAAGGGGCCGAACCAGTCGCTTTGCCATCGAACCTCGGTGCGATCGCGGTCCACTATCTTGAAGAACTGGGCCAGGTAGGTCTCGGCGTTGGCGATCACTTCCTCATGGGTGAGAATGGGGCGGGTGGAATTCCTGCCAGACGGGTCGCCAATCTGGGCGGTCCAGTCTCCGACGATCAGGACGACGGTGTGTCCCAGGTCCTGAAGCTGTCTCAGCTTTCGCAGTCCCACGGCGTGGCCCACATGGATGTCCGTGGAGCTGGGGTCGAATCCCATTTTCAACCGCAGAGGTTTGCCCTCATCCAGCCGCTGGCGGAACTCCGACTCCACGATTATGTGGTCAACGCCCCGTTTTAGGAGTGTGTCTAGGTTTTGTAGGCTCACTGGATTGCCACCTCGTTGAATAATTATCAGATACGTGAATATATCAGATTACAAGATCGTTAGGAGAGGCTAAACGCAGTCGTGAGATCGAGGACTCACACCGTGGCGGTGGTCAGGAGCTCCCGCGTCTGCTGCACGTCCTTGTTGATCTGCGCGAGCAGGGAGTCAATACCGTCGAACTTTTCCTCTCCCCGAAGGCGCTTGACGAACTCCAGCCGAAGGGTATGGCCGTAGATGTCCTCGTCGAAGTCCAGCAGGTACGCCTCAATGGTCCGGCCCCCTTCCGTGAACGTGGGGCGGGTGCCTATGCTGGTGGCGGCCATGTAGCGTCCCGATGCTAGATCGGCCCAGGTGGCGTAGATGCCATCGCCAGGAGAGGCGTAGCCGTTGGGCACCTCCAGGTTGGCGGTGGGGAAACCCAGAGTCCGGCCTCGCTTCAACCCATCCACCACGATGCCGGTTGCAGAGAAACTTCGTCCCATCATCTGGGTAACCGACTCAACGCTGCCCTGCGCGATCAGATTTCTGATGACAGTGCTCTTTATCGGGGTGTCGCTGTCCGTGAGCAGGTCCACGCTTTTGAATGTGAACCCCAGCTTGTCGCCCAGGGTGGGCAGGGTGTCCAGGGTGCCATCTCGTTTGTGTCCCATCCCAAAGTCCGGGCCGACGACAAGAGTCTTCATTCGCAGTCGGTCAGAGAGCTTTGCCAGAAACTGCTCGGCGGGCAGTTGGGCCAGGTCGCGGTCGAAGATCACGGGGACAACGAAGTCGATGCCAGCCTCTTTCAGCAGGCGCACGCGCTCGTCGAGGTCCGAGATGTAGTTGGTCTTGAAATCGGGTCTCAGCACGGTCTTGGGGTGGTTTCGGAAGGTGACCACGCCTGCGAGCAGGCCTGCGCTCTTGGCCTCAGTGGTTAGGCGCCGAATCAGGTGGAGATGGCCGCGATGCACACCGTCGAACACCCCGATGGTGAGGGCGGAATCTCGTTCTACCGATAGCTGGGAGAGGTCTTCGTCTATCTTCATACTGACTCTGGCGATTTGGTGGACCGAATTGATGCTAGCATGAGGCCCGAACAGCGTCAATGGCGGGTCTGTCAGGGTGATGGATAAGAGCCTGTATCAATTTAGTCGGTCGAGAGCCCTAAACCTGGCGCCGACCAAGATCGACACTCACTGGACCACGCCATTCTCAGAGGGGCCTCGAAGCAACTGGCCGAAGAAAGACAGGCGTTGTTTCACACGCGACCAGATGCTTCGCCTCGACTCAGCATGGCGATAACCGACCAATCTGATAGAGGCTCGATGAAGAAACTCCGGGTTGACGAAGTTGCGGTTCGCCAGTAGCCTTGCGTAATACGCAACACTGAGCGTCCCAAAGTGTTTGCATAACCAACATCGAAATTCGAGCGCATGATATCCGAGCCACGTTTGAGCAGAATATGACCGCCAAGTCCTACGACGTCATCATAGTAGGAGGAGGCCCCGCCGGAATTTCCACCGCTCTGCACCTCATCCAACAAAATGAAAGCTGGGCAGAGCGCATCCTGATCCTGGAGAAAGACCGCCATCCCCGAGAGAAGCTGTGCGGCGGCGCGTTGGTCCCGTCGGGGGAGCAGATGCTGTCCGACCTGGGACTGTCGGTGTCCGTCCCGTTTGTGCGGGTGCGAGAAAATCGGATGATATTCCAGGAGTTGATGCTGTCGTCGAAGCAGGACACCATGTTCCTGGTGACTCGCAGGGACGAGTTCGACGCATGGCTGAGCGCCATGGCGCGAGAACGCGGGGCGCAGATACACGAGGGCGAGCCGGTGACGAGCATTGACCTCGGCTCGGACAGCGTGACGGTCAACACGCCCAGCGATCAATACTCCGCGAAAGTTCTGGTGGGCGCGGATGGCTCAAAGGGCATGACGCGAGGGGCAGTGGGACTGCGAGACCGTGGCCGCGTGGCGCGGCTGTTGGAAACGCTGACTCCTGAGCGTGAATCCTCGCCGGAGTTCCTGGAGCAGTTCGCCAGCTTCGATTTCACTCCCATGACATCAGGGCTTCAGGGTTACTACTGGGAGTTCCCTTCGCTGATAGACGGCAAGCCGTTCATGAACCGGGGCGTCTTCGACTCGCGGATCATCTCCCAGAGGCCCCACGCTGATCTGAAAGGCATCCTGGCCGAGCGCATGGCCGCTCACGACCGCTCGCTGGAAGATTACGACTTGAAAGGCCATCCACTGAGATGGTTCAACCCCGATAGCGCCTTCAACTGCCCGAACGTCCTGCTGGTGGGCGATGCCGCCGGCGCTGACCCAATGGTCGGCGAGGGCATATCCTCGGCAATCGGGTACGGCAAGCTGGCGGCTGAGATAATCGTCGAAGCCTTCGCCGCATCCGATTTCTCGTTCGAGAGCTACCGAGACCGCCTCATCAAGTCTCCACTGGGCAACAACCTGCTGCGCAAGCTGATGATAGCCGGAATCATATACCGCGACCTGGGCAGCGACGCGTGGCGCAAACTGTGGTCAGAACAACGCACAGTGCAGTCAGGCGGATACTGAATCTTCATGGTTGGGGCGGATATCCGACAAAAGCCAAATCTGACATGGCCGGATCGCGTTGTGGAACAAGTCCCACGCCTGGGAGCAGGGGCGTCGCGTGACCCCGATACAGTTCGATTGCTCTTAACAGTAACTGAGCGCCAGTTTCCCGAATCCCCATACTGCGGTTATAATCTATATTAGAGGTTGACCAATTCCGCGTTCGTTTGTCGCGTCACCCTCCATCCAGCAGCAAAAAGATTTGAGTTTGCTGGATGCCAAATTTCACCGTCTCAGATAAAATGCCGTTTCTGGAGGAATGAATGCCTAAAGTGCTCGTGGCAGATGACGATTCCAGGATGGTGCGTCTTCTGAGCATGACCCTGCCAGCCGAGTACGACGTGGACCAGGCCGGAGATGGAGAGGAAGCGGTGAAGAAGGCGGAGGAAATGGTCCCCGACCTCATTTTGCTGGACGTGAACATGCCGGGGCTCAACGGGTTTGAGGTCCTTCGCAGGGTGAAGCAGATGCCAGCCCTGGCCCACACCAAGGTTGTGATGGTCACCGCGCGCACTGATGAGGCGGACCGATTCCTGGGGACGTCCCTGGGAGCCGACGAATACCTGACCAAACCTTTCAGCCCATTGATGCTGTTGCAACGAGTGACCGAACTTTTAGGCGAAGGTTAGAGCGATAATGCAGGAAATCGACAACATCGATAACTCAGAGGACCCGTCCCTCGATTTATCCATCGAGGCACAGCTTACCCAGTACGCCAAGGACCTCCAGGAGCTATACAGGGGCAAGACCAGCGCCGAGCAGACCGCCGCCAGCTCAAAACAGCAGGCGAATCTGCGGTCTCACGAGATCAACGCTCTGAACAAATTCCTCCAGGGCAGGCTGGGAGAGATGTTCCAGTTGGAGGCCGAGTACGAGTCTCTGCTGGACAGCTTGGCGGGTGTCGTCGATAATGTTCAACCCCCCATCCTGCGCCGAACAGTCCAGACCTGGATTGACCACGGCCGCGGCGTTCTGGACGAGCTACGCAACGCCCGGATGTAGCGACCAGGTATTCGGGTTATCGGGTATCAGGAAGACTCTCTATATGGCGCTCGCCATAGACTTGTGGGCCAATCACACGCCTCGCCATGCTACGAAGTGAAGTATCTGGCCTCCGGTGTGACAAACGTTGCCCTGCTCACAATCAGATTCTTCGCCGCGGCTCAGAATGGCATGGGTTAGCTGAGGGCTGAAAGCTGATTGCTGACAGCTACTGGAACAGAATCACCACCACGTTGTTGCCAACCAGGAACATCCCCACTGCCAACATCAGGACGCTGAGCAGGCTTTCAAGGGGGCGTATCGCCCGGGCGAAGATAACAAGTCCGATGGTCGCCGCTGCCTTTATGGCCAGAAAACTTCCCACCGTCGGGCCGATGATCTTTAGAAGCGCGCCCAGCAGTATGTTGGACTCGTAGCCTCCGTTGGCGAACACCATTAAGGATGTCAGCGTGTCACCAAACCCGAAGAACAGTATCGCCAGTCCCCACAGTAGAAGCTGGCCTGTCTCATCGGAAGGCTGGTCCGCAGGCTGAAGCGGCGGATTGTATGTTTGTGATGCGTTCATTGAGCGCCCAACCTTATGTGTCTGCAAAGAAGATAGCTGACGGCCCGAAAGCTAGAACTCGATAGTCCGCACTCGGCCTGTGATGACGTACTGGCCCGACATAGCGGTCTGGGACACGGACACAGTCAACAGAAGGCCGTCGTCCGGCGAAGCGCTGAGGCCGTCGGCTGCGGAGGGCACGGTGAAGGTCCAACTGTCGTCAGAGACCACCACCACGTCATCTATCACGCCTGAGCCTGCCACCTCCACCGTCAGCCCCTGCATCCCCTCTATCAAAGTAGGGACCTCTGGCATCACGATGGAGAAGTCGGCCACGGTCTCTCCGGTGCTACGATTCACGACCGGCACCAGCACCGTCAGCGTGTCGCCTCGGAACATCTCCAGGGCGATGCTGAACTTGGTCTGGTCGTCGGACACGGAGCCGAAGAACTTTCTATCTGGAGGAAAAGCGACCGGGACCGGCTTCTCAGCCACCAGGGCCTGAGAGACAGTCACCGGAATCTTGGCGTCCACGTCACCACGCATCGCCGCGCCAGCCGCCGCGCCGCCGCCTATGGCCAGCACCGCAACGCCGATTAGCATCAGCGTGGTGGTCCGCAGCCGGCCGCGTCCGGTCAGCATTCGTATGATCGGGCTTATTATCCGGTATTTCCCAGATGGACTGAATCTCTTCAAAGACGCAACAATCCGAGATGCCCACACTTTATG